>CAYXRV010000063.1:0-1520 GCA_964466215.1 uncultured Candidatus Saccharibacteria bacterium | reverse complement strand
ACCGAGTTAATCTGGCCAACAGAACAGAAGCCGGCAACAACAGAGATAGTTGGCGTGCCGAGAGAGACGCCGCTTGCGTTTCAAAATTTAGAAGAACTTTTGCCTTCAGAACCAATAAATCAGTTTACTATTGGGCCTTTGCCAAAAGGATTGCAATTTTTCACTAATAAATTTATTGGATTGAAAAATACATTCAAAGAAGTTGGAATTTCAAAAATATCCGATATCACAAAATTAGAAAATCAAAGCATTAATTTGCCGGGATTAACAGAATCTGCCGGAATTTTGAAGGGGGAGTTAGGGATTAACGATTTATCTTTTAAAGCCAAGCAAAAAATTCCTTCCGAAATCGTTTTTGCTAAAACAGGAGGAGGCTTAATAGATTTTAATATTAACCTAAGTATCAATAATCAAGGAAATCCGGAGCAAAAAATTAGAACTGTTTCTGGCAAACCGTTAGAATTAGTGATAAAACCGGATAAACCGGTAAAAAAAATAAAGGGATACTTAATTTTCAAAAGGAAAAATGCAGAATTAGGATTTTTGCAAAATCTTCTTGGAAAATCACAGGCTTCTTTGATAGGTTCTAATATTGGTCAATCGCAAAATAACGCAAACTCTGAACGAAAATTAGTTTTGCAGGAATTTGAATACACCGACCCCGATAACGACGGAATTTATACCGCCAATATTCAAACACCGGCAGTTGATGGCGAATACGAAGTTATAACAGTAATGGATTATGAAGACCCAAAACTGGCGCTTCGCGAATTTCAGCTTACGGTGGTTGTTGACCCCGAAGGTTATATTTATGAACAATTACCTTCGGGACAATTAAGAATAAATAATGCGAAAGTTTCTTTATATTGGCTAAATCCCGATTCGCCAACTGGAGAAAAAAACTATGAACTTTGGCCGGCCAAAAAATATTTGCAGGATAATCCTTACGCCACAGACAATACCGGAAAATATTCCTTTTTGGTGCCGGAGGGAGAATATTATTTAAAGGTTGTTGCCAACAATTATTCTGATTATCAAACAGAGCCATTCACCGTTACAAAAAGCGACGGCATTCATATGGACATTAAAATGGAAAAGAAATCATGGTGGAGTATTCTGATTGATTGGTTTTTTAAATTTAAAAAATAATTTATAATGAATATAAATAAAAAAAATATTATAATAATTTTTTTCATTTTGTCGTTGATTGGCAATGTCTTTTTAATTGGCAATTATTTTCTTGAAAGAAAAGATTTGATAAAAGCGCAAAAAAACATAGAGCAAGACCAGATTAATAAAAAAGTTATAGTTTTTGGCAATCTTTTTATAGAAAAAGTTTTAAAGTCTGAAAAAGATGTTAGTTTTGACGATAGGTTGGCTTTAGAAACAGCGGTGAGAGATTTAAACGACCAGGAAATTTTGTCGCAATGGCAGAAATTCACCGAAGCCAAAGTCAAAGAAGATGCTCAAAAAGAAGTTAAAAATTTGCTGGGATTGCTGTTAAACAAGATTAAGCGTTA
>CAYXRV010000062.1:0-1540 GCA_964466215.1 uncultured Candidatus Saccharibacteria bacterium | reverse complement strand
ACAGAAAAAGCAATGAATGAATATAATAGACAATAAGATAAATCAAATTTTAATAGCATCTATAACCCCCTATTTTCTGGATAAGGAGGTTTTTTGGTTTCAAGAAAACTTGCAGGATGTATTAAAGGCCCGCAATTCCCAATCTTTTTTCCAGGACAATATTATATTCTTAGAAAAAAAACGAAGCTATGATTTATACCAAATTTTAAGAAAATTAGACGAAATGGGCTATGAAAAAGTTTTTAAAGTTCAAAACCCGGGCGAATTTTCACAAATAGGAGGAATCATTGATATTTTTCCTATAAACACAATGGCCGCCGTGAGGCTGGATTTTTTGGGAAACGAAATAGATGAAATAAAAATATTAGATATTAAAATTGACGACGAAAAAAAATCGAAGGATATTTTAAAGAAAAAGCTAAAATCACAAAAATTGTTTTTTGATATAAAAGGATTAAAGCCCGGCGACTATTTGGTGCACTTAGACCATGGCGTGGGTAAATTTATAGAAATAAAAGGCCTTGAAAATTCAGAGCCAAATTCTCAAAAATATTATGTTTTGGAATATGCCGCAGAAGACAAACTTTTTGTCCCTTTGGGATTAGAGAGAAAACTTTCAAAATATGTTGGATTTTCAAACCCTAAGGTTTCAAGGCTGGGCACAAACATTTGGCAAAAAACAAAGGGGAGAATAAAAGAAGAAGTAGAGAAATTAGCGAAAGAACTTCTGGAATTATACGGCCAAAAAGAAACCACTCAAAGGCCAGCTTATGTTTTTGACGAAGATTTGGAGTCGGAATTAGTCTCTGGGTTTTTATACCAAGAAACGCCAGACCAACTGCAAGCAATCAAAGATATTAAGCACGACCTTGCCCTTCAAAAACCAATGGACAGAATTATTTGCGGTGATGTCGGCTTTGGGAAAACAGAAATTGCCATAAGAGCCAGCTTAATGGCCGTATCAAACAATAAACAAACTGCTATTATCTGCCCAACAACAATTCTGGCAAATCAGCATTTTAATAATTTTAAAGACAGATTTAAAAAATTACCCGTGCAAATTGCCTTGCTATCAAGATTGCAAACAAAACAGGAACAGAAAAAAATAATAAATAGAATAAAAGAAGGAAAAATCGATATTGTAATCGGCACTCACAGAGTTTTGTCTGGCGATTTGGAATTTAAAAATTTACAATTGTTAATTATTGATGACGAACAAAGATTTGGAGTAAAACAAAAAGAAAAATTGAGAAAGGCCAAGCCGTCTTTAGATATATTAAGTTTGTCGGCTACGCCAATTCCAAGAACAGTTTACTTGGCTCTCTCTTCTTTTAAAAATATCAGCTTAATTCAAACTCCCCCGCAGGGAAGAATGGCAATTAAAACCAAGATTCTTGAGTACAGCAAAAAAATTATTAAAGAAGCAATAAAATTTGAGCTGAAAAGAGGAGGTCAAATTTATTTTTTACACAATAGAATTGAAACCATAGAAAAAACAAAGGAAAACATTAAAAAACTGGCGCCGGAAGCGAAAATCGGT
>CAYXRV010000061.1:0-1747 GCA_964466215.1 uncultured Candidatus Saccharibacteria bacterium | reverse complement strand
CCGTATTGTCTACCGCCAGAGATATTATAAATTTATGGGTTGGCAGAATGATTTTTTCCGGTTTGGAATTTACAAAAGAAATTCCATTTCGCGATGTTTATATTCACGCAACTGTTTTGACCCGCGATGGCCAAAGAATGTCAAAGTCGCTGGGAACTGGCATTGACCCGTTGAAACTTGCAAATGAATTTGGAACCGATGCCACAAGATTTGGAATTGCTTTTCAGATTATGGGAAATCAGGATATGAAATTTATCACAGATAATATTTTAATGGGTAAAAAATTCTGCAACAAAATATGGAATGCTTCAAGGTTTATTTTAGGTCAATCGGGCAATAAAGAAATAGAAAATAAAAAACCTGCCGGCAAACTAACCGTTGCCGATAAAAAAATATTAAAAGCTCTAGACAAAACAATAAAATCTGCAAACAAAGATTTAGATAATTTTAAATTTGGCAGAGCTTGCCACACTTTATATGATTTTTTCTGGCATGATTTTTGCGACAAATATATTGAAGAATCAAAAAGCCAAACCGCCTCAACTAATACCGGGGGATATGTTTTATTAAATTCATTGATTCTTTTGCATCCTTTTATGCCATTCATAACAGAGGAAATTTATCAGCAAATGCCGATTAAAAACAAAAAAGAGTGTATAATAATAGAAGAATGGGCAAATTAATATAACAATAAATGATAACAATTTATAGAATATTTTTATATATCTTTTTTGGAATTTTGCCAGCACTGGTTTGGCTTTTTTACTATCTAAGCAAAGATTTGCATCCCGAACCAAGAACGATGATTTTAAAAGTTTTTCTCTGGGGGGCTCTTATCACCATACCTGTGTTTTTTGTACAATTAGAATTTTCAAAAATTCTTGATGTAGTGTTATCAAATCTCGGCCTTCCAAATTTAGATTATCTGCTTAAATTATCTCTACCCAATTTAGGCCCCTTACCGCTTGTTATGGTTTTGATCTATTGGTTTTTAGTCATAGCTTTTACAGAGGAGTTTTTTAAATATTTAGTTGTAAGATGGAAAGTTTTTAGCAATCAAAATTTGGACGAACCTGTAGACATAATGATTTATATGATTATTGCCGCTTTGGGTTTTGCCGCTTTAGAAAATATCCTTTATCTTTTTTCTCCCATAGATAGTCTCTCCCTTGACCAAGTTTTAAGTAATGCTCTTATTCTAAGCTTTGTTCGCTTTATAGGAGCCACATTTTTGCATACTTTAGCTTCCGGGGCGATAGGCTATTTCTTGGTCATAGAAGTTTATGAAATTGAAAAAAGGGGATGGTTTCTTTTCTCCGGTCTTTTTTTAGCTACCATTTTGCATGGACTTTATAACTTTTCTGTAATGACTTTCAAAGGAACTTTACAGATTGCCGTACCTGTAACTATTCTGGCAGGACTTGCTATTTTTGTGCTTTGGGCTTTTAATAAAGTAAAGCAGATGAAAAGCATTTCTGAAATATAAAATAACGCTCGGTAGCAAACTTTTGAAAATTCGCTACTTCGCTTAACTAAAAATATGGTAAACAAATTAAGAATAAAGAGTAAAGAAAAAAACAATGAGGCAGAACAGACTCCAGAAGCTTTGGAAGAAGGAATATTCAATTCAGAAGGGGAATTGGTTATTGATGTTTTTGAGACAGATTCAAATTTTGTGGTTTTGGCCGCTATCGCCGGAATACAAATAAATGACATTGATATTTCTGTTGAAAAAGATATGATGGTT
>CAYXRV010000060.1:0-1876 GCA_964466215.1 uncultured Candidatus Saccharibacteria bacterium | reverse complement strand
AAACCCCTGCCCTTGCGGATATTTAAATCATCCCAAAAAAAATTGTATTTGTACTTTTCGTCAGGTGGAAAGATATCAAAAAAGAATTTCTGGCCCCATTTTAGACAGAATTGATTTGCATGTTGCTGTTTTGCCGGTTGATACGGCAGAATTTTCAGACAACCAAAAGAATTCGGAGTTATTAGAACCGTCTCAAATAATCAAACAAAGAGTTGTTTTGGCGCGAGAATGGCAAGAAAAACGCTTCAAAATAGATTCTATTCAGTCAAATGCCCAAATGAGAAACACCCATATTAAAAAATATTGCAAATTAACAAAAGATGTGGAAAAGCTTTTACGCGCCGCAAGCTTGAAATTTCAGCTTTCGGCCAGGTCTTATATGAAAACAATAAAAGTTGCCAGAACTATTGCCGACTTGGAAAGAGCGGAAGAAATAAATATTTCTCATATAGCGGAAGCTTTACAGTATAAACCCAGGATTTATGATACGGTATAAATTTTAGGCAAAAATAAAAACTATTTTTTGCCTTATTTGTTTCATGAGCCATCACAATGAAATTGGTAAAATAGGAGAAGAAATTGCCCGAAAATTTTTGAAAAAACAGGGATATAAAATAATAGAACAAAATTACAGAACGAAATACGCAGAAATTGATTTGATTGCCCAAATAAAAAATAATTTAGTTTTTGTGGAAGTGAGGACAAAGGTGGGAGAAAATTTTGGAACGCCAGAAGAAACAATTAATAAAAAGAAAATGAAAAAACTTTTGGGGAACGCCACGGCCTACACGGCTTTTAAAAAATGGAACGGTTCTTGCAGAATTGATGCCGTGTGTATTGTTTTAAAACCAGATTATAATATTGAGCGTTTAAATCATTATGAGGGTATTGTTTAATTTGCGTGTGAATATTTAAAGTAGTATAATTAATCAATTATTTATAATTCTTTATTTTCTCAATGAAACGGAAGAAATATCCAAAGGATATTTTTAAAAACCGTCGGCGCAAGCAGACGAAAAATAATTCAGAGATTTTTAATCTTTTTAAAAAGATTTTGTCTCCTAAAAATATGAAATTTTTAAAACAATATTTAAAGGATGTATTCTTTGATATTTTTTATAAATTAACGCAATTATTTGGCATTTGTACGACATGTATTGTCTCTCAATCCAAGCGATTGAAAATTTCATATAACAACCAAGCCTCCAAAGAAACCACCCTTTTCCCCAACAGCAACATCTCTTTCTCCTTTCGACCATTTCTCCTCACTCAAGGCATTGCTGTCTTCGCTTTTATTCTAATCTCCCTGACAGCCATAGGGAGCTTTTTGATACCCAAGCCACAGATATCGCAACAAAAGATAATCAAAAGCATAACTCTCAAGCAAATCTCCCCGATAGTCGCCGAAGGCGAGTTAATCAAGTGGACCATCATAATAAAGAAAAGCGACATCAGCTCCGACCAAGCAGGTCAACACTTAGTTCAACTTCCCAAAACAGCCAGAAACATCAAGATAAAATCCATAACCACAAGAGAAGCGCGGGCTTTTTCGTTTGAAACTGTTCCCCAACCCGATATTCAAATGACAAATAGAGAACGAAAAAAATTGGCAATAGAATCAAATACAAAGACTGGTTCTTTTAGTTTCTTTTTTAAATTTAACAAACTCCTCCTCGCCAGCGTCGAGGACGCCGTTGACCAAGTAGTTGAAACAGTAACACAGGATGTTGTAAAGACAGACGAAGCTAAACTACTTGATTTGTCTAACCAAGCCCCAGTTCCAGCTCCCGAGCCAGCCCAAACGGAACCGCTCCAAACAATCTCTCCGTCCGACCAGCCGGTGTCTGTGGAAGCAATAGAGCCTCCGTCAGCAACC
>CAYXRV010000059.1:0-1878 GCA_964466215.1 uncultured Candidatus Saccharibacteria bacterium | reverse complement strand
CGAAAAAGTTAAAAATTTGGAGGAATGTTTCCAAGGAGATGGTGTTCTTTATAATTCTATGCAGTTTGACGGACTAACTTCGGCCGTGGCGCGAATTCAAATTACTTCTTGGTTAAGTTCAAAAGGATTTGCTCAGGTAAAAACCAGCTATAAATTAAGAGATTGGGTTTTTTCGCGCCAGCATTATTGGGGAGAGCCCATCCCGATGATTTTTTGCAAAAAATGCGGTTGGCAGTCGGTTTCAGAAAAAGATTTACCCGTGGAGTTGCCCAAAGTTAAAAAATATCAGCCAACCGATACTGGTGAATCGCCACTTTCTTTAATTAAAAATTGGGTCAATGTAAAATGTCCAGAATGCAAATGCCCAGCCCAAAGAGAAACCGACACAATGCCGAATTGGGCTGGGTCTAATTGGTATTATTTGAGATATTGCGACCCCAGAAACAACAAAAAATTGGCCGATGAAAAAATTTTGAAATATTGGCTACCGGTTGACTGGTATAATGGCGGCATGGAACACACAACCTTGCATTTGCTGTACTCGCGATTTGTTTTTAAATTTTTGTGGGATATTGGGGCAGTTCCAAAACAAATTGGGCCAGAGCCCTATAAAAAAAGAACTTCTCATGGAATGGTTTTGGGGGAGGGAGGAATTAAAATGTCAAAGTCAAAAGGAAATATTATCAATCCCGATGATATTGTAAAAAAATACGGAGCCGATACTTTGAGAATTTATGAAATGTTTATGGGTCCATTTGAACAAATGATTCCTTGGGATACAAAAGGAGTTATTGGGGTAAGAAGATTTTTGGAAAAAATTTATAATTTGGCAGGAAGCAAAAAACCAGTAATAAAAAATGACAAAAATCTTAAAAAACTTTTACATAAAACAATTAAAAAAGTTTCAGAAGATATTGATTCAATGAAGTTCAATACAGCAGTCAGTTCTTTAATGGAATTTACCAATGTATGGCAAGTTTCACAAAATACTTTAGAAAAAGATGATTTCGCCGATTTTTTAGCAATTTTGTCTCCTTTTGCTCCTCATATGTCGGAAGAATTATGGGAGAAATCCGGATTTAAGAGTTTTTGCAGTAATTCAAAATGGCCCAAATATAACGCAAAGTTAATTGTGGAAGAAAAAGCGCTAATAATTGTGCAAGTTAACGGTAAAGTTCGCGATAGAATAAAAGTTGATTATAATATAGAGCAAAAAGAAGCCGAAAAAATTGCTATAAATAGCCCAAAAATTAAAAATATCATTGGTTCCAATAAAGTGAAAAAAATAATTTTTGTGCCAAATAAACTTATCAATATAGTATTGTAAAACTTGATTATGGTAAAAAAAGTCATAATTGCCGCGGCGGGTCAAGGAACCCGCATGCTTCATTTTTCAGACGATAAATCAAAGCATCTTATTCATGTTCAAGACAGGCCGTTTTTGGCTTATTTATTAGATAATCTCATAATGGCTGGCTATAACGATATTGTGCTGGTTGTGGGTTTTAAAAAAGAGCTGATAGAAGAATTTAAAAAAGAATTTTTAAAAAATTCAGCGTCTCATAATTTGAAAATTGAAATTGTAGACCAGCACGAAATTTTAGGTCCCAAAGAAAAAGAATATGGCACGGCTTGCCCGATAAAATGCGTCAAAAACATAGTGGGTGATAATAATTTTATTTATGTTTATGGAGACAATCTTTTTTCTGTGGAGGATTTAAAATCAATGAATATTGATGATAAATATTGCTATATTGCGGGGTTGAAACAAGAGCATCCCGAAAAATACGGAGTTTTAATTGAAGACGGCGATGATTTTTTAGAAAAGATTATTGAAAAACCAAAAGAATTTGTGGGAGACTTAATTAATGCCGGTTT
>CAYXRV010000058.1:0-2069 GCA_964466215.1 uncultured Candidatus Saccharibacteria bacterium | reverse complement strand
TAATATTGTTTTGATGTTCAACTGGCGAAAAATGGAATAGATAAAACAAAAGGATTAATGTTCAAAAAATATTTGGAAAAAAACAAGGGAATGCTATTTTTCTTTGACAAAGAATCAATATATCCCTTTTGGATGAAGAATACTTATATTCCTTTAGATATAATATGGATGAACAAAAATTATAAAGTTGTTTTTATTAGTGAGAATAATCAACCTTGTAAGTGGCATAATTGTCCTCTCATAGAACCGCCGACAGACGCAAAATATGTTTTGGAGGTAAATAGTGGCATAGTTCAGAAAATTAGATTAAAGTTGGCAGATGAGTTAAATCTAACGTATTAATACAGATATCCCCAAGTTTGCAGTTTGTCGGAATCTTCATACCAGCCAAGTCCTATATCGGTTCTGTAAAACATATTTTGTAAAAGTATATTATCAATACGATTATAAACTTGTTTTCTCGCGTCTTCAACCGTAGTGCCAGACCCCGTAACAACCAAAGCGTACCCCGATTCTCCGGCTATTCTCCAATTTTCATCTACAAGCTTTACATCGCCCAAATGTATGCCTTCTGTGTTTGGTTTTTTGAAAATAATAGATAAATCTTTATAAATGCTCATTTCCGATTTGTCGTCGTATGGAAACGGCGGGACAGCGCAAATAACACCAATCTGAAAACCTCGTTTTGTTTTTAATTCAGAATTTTCACCCTTTGCCAAAGAATACAAAAACTCTCCCCAATAACTTATTATCCCTTCCATATGTATTGATATTAATGGGTATCCAAATCGACAGGTAAATTCTAAAGGATAAATTCCTCTTGCATTGGCTATGCAATTAATATCTACATATCCAACATATCCTGATTTTTTAATGTCTTCCCGCATTTTTTCAAGGGTTGTTTTAAATATAGTATTTGCTCCAGACCAATAAACCAATGTCCCCATTTCTCCGGTAAACGGGCCTATATCTCCCGGGAAAAGTTTTTTATGCTCAAAATTAATATTTATAGGATAAACAAAATCGTTGCCATTGAAAAATGCGCCAACTCCAACTTCAACTCCCTGCGCGAATTTTTGCAATTGAAATTGTTTTACTTTTTTTTCTAAAACATTTTTGTTGGAGCGGATTATTTCATGGATATCTTTTCCGTCTTCATCTTTGCCCAAAAATAAAAGACCCTTTGAATCTGACGAAGTGAATCCCGATGGCTTGTAAACATATCTTCCGGGATTCTCTTCAATAAATTTAAGAGCTGAATCGTAACCAGTGAAATCCCAGTGGGGAAGTATTAACATTCCAACTCTTTTCATTTCTGATTGACCAAATTCGCGATCTTCCTCCAATTTGTCAGTATAAACACTGCCGCCAACAATTAATTTTCCGGATTTTCTTAATCTGTCGGCTTCTTCTCCAAATCCAACATCGTCAAACACAATGACATCTGCCCAGTCTACAAATTGTTTCCAATCTGGAACCTTTTCTAAAAAACCGTCATAAACATCTTTATCGCACTCGGCTTTGATATAAACCTTCACTTCGTGGCCTTCTTTTTTTATTAGTAATGCCAAGTCGCCGCTTAAGCTTTCCCAGCTTACAAACAGAAATTTTCTTTTTTCTTTTTCTATTGTCGGTAAATTATTTTTTCCATTTTGTCCATTCATAATCTTTTATTTTTTAAAAACATTTTTTATTATAACACCAAAAGAAAATTATACAAAAAAACAATCGCAGTTTTGCGATTGTTTTTTTGTTCAGGCCAGTTAATTAGCGACTGAATCTTGGAGGTCTCTTTTTAGACCAGCATTCTCTGCAATAGATTGGCCTGTCGGGAGCTGGTTCAAAAGGAAGTTCTGTTATTTCTACGCCGCACTCGCCGCACTTCCAGTTTCCTTTGACCATTTCACGAGGACCAAAATTTCCTCCTCTTTGGTTGTCGAATTTTTTGAAGACCATTGAAATGATTTTGCTTTTATTTTAATAAAAAAGCGACCTTTTAATTATAGCCCTGTTGTTTGATAATCATCCTACTGCAAATTGAATATTTTGGCTACAAATTACGAAAATCT
>CAYXRV010000057.1:1838-2117 GCA_964466215.1 uncultured Candidatus Saccharibacteria bacterium | reverse complement strand
ATTCGATTGCGGAAATTTTATCTCTTCAATCGCTTCTTTTAAAAAATATTTATGGCATCTCCTGCATTTGACCAATTCCTCTTTTTCTTTTCTTTGTTGCG
This sequence comes from uncultured Candidatus Saccharibacteria bacterium, assembly GCA_964466215.1. GTDB lineage: Bacteria > Patescibacteriota > Minisyncoccia > Minisyncoccales > Staskawiczbacteraceae > JACPYG01. The sequence continues at coordinate 2,016 of CAYXRV010000057.1, read as the reverse complement.
GCTCTTCTTTTTCTATATGTTTGGATTTATACATTACGCCATGACCTGGAATCACCCAGTCGGCCATTTTCAAAACCAATTCTCTGCTTTTTTCCAATTTCTCATGGTCTGTGGCATAAATATCATTTTTGGGAGAATTCTCCCGCCAAAAAACATCGCCGCAAATGGCAATTTTTCC
>CAYXRV010000057.1:0-1828 GCA_964466215.1 uncultured Candidatus Saccharibacteria bacterium | reverse complement strand
ATTTTTCCTATTTCCGTCATAACAAATAGAGTAATCGCAGAATAGTCATGGCCCGGGGTTTTTAATATCTGTATATTTTCTGTAAAATGCTCCGGCCAATCTTCTACTGTTTCATTATCCCACAAGCCAAAATATTCCAGTGTTTTGGCCTTCGGGAACATTCCAATATTCATATAATGGTCTATATGCGAATGAGTTATGCAAACAATATTCACATCGTCTATTGATAGACCTTCCTCTTTTAATCTATCAATCAAAATTTGTCTATCAGACAAAGCGCCAGGGTCCACCACCATTATAATATCCGCATCTTTGTCTTTCACCAAAGTAATAGTGGGTCGAGTTTTTGATTCGCCAATTTCTGCCAATGTTTCGGCGGTTGTGTATCCTTCCACTAAAATTTTTACTTCGGCTTTCATTTTTTTATAATTTATCCTTTTTAATCTTTATTGTTTTCTTTATCGTATTTTCTCCAGGAATTTGCAACCTCCGGAGCAACTGCATCCAACTGCGAAAGCGCTCTGGCTCTGATTTCGACCCCTAAAACTTCATTTAAATTTGAAATTGATTTGGCTATTGTCTCTGAAACTTTTTCTGCTATTTCAGCTCCTTCTTCTGCCGTAAAGCCAGCATCGGTTCCGGCTGAAATAACAGCTTTTTTTATTTTCTGTACATCAAAAGGCTCTTTCGTGCCATCTCTTTTTATTATAAAATTTGCCATATTTTTAATTTAATTATTTTACTATTATCTCATTGTACCAAAAAAGATAAACAAAACAAATAAAAAACCCTACAACTGCTAAAAAGCAATTGTAGGGCACAATAAGTCAGGATGGATTTGCCATCCTGAGCCTCTCTGTTAGGAGTCTTCCTCCTTTAAATCCCATACCTCGGGCTCCGCGCGCAAAGCGAACGCTTCGTCTTCATCTTGAATGAAGGCATCGTGAATTAACTTAATCTGCGCAAGCAGATATTCGTTAAATTCTCCAAAAGGAATGCCCAGCCGTCGGGCAATATCTTCGGGCTTGGGCAGTTCTACACAATCGGTCCTGGCGCTGATATCAATATACGCCCGAACTCCAACGTAAGTTCGAAATTCCTCAAAAGAAACTTCAAACTTTTTGGCCATTTCTGGCAACCGATCTACACACTCGGGCTCAAGAAAAAACGGTGGAGGGCTGCCATAAGCCGTGCCGAGTTGCAAGAACTTACGAATTTCTTCGTCGCATCTTTTGTCCAACTCCTGAATTCGAGCCAATGTCATTTTTCCCATACCAGTACTCCTTTAAAAAACAGAGGGCTTTTTGAAAACTATGTAAATGTGCATTACTCTCTATACCTTAATTGTATCACATTAACAATGCACTGTCAATACCTTACATCCAACACGCATTGATTATTTACAATCACTCGGGCAGTCAGTCTTGGTTTCTGCGCAAATGCAATTTAAATTATCCTTACAAATAGTGCCGGCTGGCTGGCAAACGCCATCACCGCACTTATCTACACAAACACTAAAACCTGTCTGAGTAGATGGCTCTAATTGTGGTTGTGTTTTAATGTGAGGATTTTCTACATTAACTTGTGGCTGATTTTGACTTTGGTCTGGAGTTATTGTCTGCTCAATGGGCGTTTCTGTTTCTTTTTTAATATCTTTTGAATATTTATAAACAAAAAACCCTCCAATTAAAGTTGCTATTAAAATAACCCCTATTATTAAAATTTTTTTATTTATTTTAGTAAAAATATTTTTCATATACTTTGGTGGGCGACGAAGGAATCGGACCTTCGACCTCTGTCTTATCAGGACAGCGTTCTACCACTGAAC
>CAYXRV010000056.1:0-2151 GCA_964466215.1 uncultured Candidatus Saccharibacteria bacterium | reverse complement strand
AACAAAAAAGGGGAAAATATTTTACGTGTGCGATCAATTTGCAAAATGCGATTTTGCCGCATGGGATAAACCGATTGATGCATTTTGCCCCAAGTGCGATTCAATTTTAATTGAAACAAAAAGAAAGCAAATAAAGTGCTTCAATAAAGAATGTGATTACATAAAAGATGGCCAATGAAATACAAAAAATTATAAAAAATAGTTCTAATTCAAAATTAATTGAAGACGCATTTTTATTTGCCAAAGAAGCTTATGTGGAAAAAAATAGTATTTCTGGTGAAAATTATATCTATCATGCTGTAAGGGTGGCCTCTGTCTTAGATAAAATGGGATTGGACCCCGTAATTGTTGCTTTTGGTCTTTTGCATGGCGCAATGGATGATATGCCTGCCTCAACAAAAAAAGTAGAATTTTACGAAATTGAAAAGAAATTTGGGAAAGAAATAGCAGGATTAATAGAAAAAATTTCAGACTTAAATAAAATTCGCTATTCTTTGGCAGTTAATTTAAAAGAAAAGAAAACACTTACTAAAGAAAAAGTTGAAAACTTGAGGAAAATGTTTTTGGCAATTGCAGGAGATTTAAGGGTAGTTTTAATAAGACTTATTTCAAGACTTGATGGCTTAAAATTTTTACATCGCTTGCCTGAAGAACAACAAAAATTATACTCTATAGAAACTCTGCAAATCTTTGTGCCGATTGCAAACAGACTGGGATTATCTGAAACTAGAAGGGAGCTTGAAGATTTGTCTTTTTCTTATTTATTTCCAAAAAGATTCAAATGGCTTAAAGAAAATATAAAAGAAGAGTATGCCGAAAGAGAAAAATATCTTAAAAAATACCTGCCTCATTTAAAAAAATATTTCAAAAAAGAACGGCTAAAATTTATAGATATAAATTACAGGGCAAAATCATATTGGAGCACCTATAAAAAACTTACAACACACAATATGGATTTTGATAAAATCCATGACCTAATTGCCCTAAGAGTGATTGTTCGAGATGTAAAAGACTGCTACAATGCTTTGGGAATTATCCATAAATATTGCAAACCAATATCTGAAGAAATTAACGATTATATAGCCAAACCAAAATTAAATGGCTATCGGTCTTTGCATACAACTGTTTTTACTCAAGAAAACAGAATAATAGAAATCCAAATCAGAACCGAAGAAATGCAAAGAGAGTCGGAATACGGCGTCTATGCCCATTGGTCTTACAAAGAAAAAGTTGACCTTAAAAAAGAAGGAGAAAAATTTAAATGGGTAAAAGAAATACCGGAATTTTGGAAGATATTCAAAATTGATTTTTTCCCAAATCAAGTTTTTGCCTTCACTCCAAAGGGAGATATAATGGTTTTGTCTAAAGGGTCAACTCCAATTGATTTTGCGTATGCTGTGCATTCAGATATTGGCAATCATTGTGAATCCGCAAAAGTCGCGGGCAAAATAGTTCCACTTTCTCATATTTTAGAAAATGGCGACGTAGTTGAAATAGTTACTAATAAAAATAAAAAACCGTCTAAAGACTGGTTAAGATTTGTAAAAACAAGCCTGGCAAAATCTCACATTAAAAAAATAACCGCTCAAGACGAACCCGGTTTTGCCTTTGCTATACCAATATTTATAAAAAAGAAAATTCTTGAAATTGCGGAAAGAGGCAAAAAGAAAAAAGAAGAAAAAAAACTTATAAAAAAAGAGGGGCCGAGTCAAATTTATCTGGGCGGGCAGAAAGGAATGCTCGTGCATATTGCCAAGTGTTGCAACCCGCAACCGGGAGATAAAGTGAAAGCATACCTCGCAAAACATAGAGCTACTATTCTGCATAAGTCGTCTTGTGATAATTTTAAAAAAATATTGGAAAAATTCCCAGAAAGAATAATTGACGCTTCGTGGGAATAATAAGGAAATGACTTGAAAATTGCTTAAAATTTGATAAAATAAGCGACATTAGCCATACAGGCCGAGATGGCGGAACTGGCAGACGCACGGGACTCAAAATCCCGCGATCGAAAGATCATGAGGGTTCAACTCCCTCTCTCGGCACAATAAAACAACCCTTTGCAGGGTTGTTTTATTGATTTGTTTGAAATTTTGGTGTAACATCATAGTAGTAACAGGTAAAAAGAATGTCAACAAGCCAAAATTTAGC
>CAYXRV010000055.1:0-2216 GCA_964466215.1 uncultured Candidatus Saccharibacteria bacterium | reverse complement strand
CTAAGCAAACCTGCTTTTTTAATGTAAAAATTAAAATAATTTATTCCGTTCTTTCCCCTAAAATAACGTCTATGTTTATTTCTTTGCCGTCCCTTAAAACTTTCAAAGTCATTTTATCGCCCGGATTATATTTTGTAATTATTTTTGCCATTGAATTATCGCGAGTAATTTTTTCTCCGTTAAATTCTAAAATAATATCTCCCACTTTAATTCCGGCTTTATCGGCGGCCGAATCTTTGGTTATGGCCAACTCTCCGCCAACTCCCTTTTTAATCCAAGCTCCATGGTCAACAGATAATTTATTATCATCTTTTATCTGCTCATTAATTAAAACATAGCGCACTCCCAAAAATGGATAAACTATTTTATTCCCCTGCGAAACATGGTCAATATCTTTTTTGGCCCTATTTATCGGAATAGCGAAGCCAATGGCTTCCGCTCCTTGCGCCATTGCCGTGTTGACGCCAATCACTTCTCCTTTTAAATTTAACAAAGGTCCGCCGGAATTGCCCGCATTGATTGCCGCGTCTGTCTGAATAATATCTTCCAGCGTTTCAGAAAATCCCCCCTGGTCAGAAGCCGAAATAGTTCTTCCGAGCCCCGAAATCACTCCAACCGAAACCGTATTGCGAAACTCTCCCAAGGCATTGCCAATCGCGATAGAACTCTGGCCTATTTGTATTCCCGAAGAATCGCCGAGTTTTATTGCTTTAAATTTTTGGTCGCTTTCAATCTTAATTATGGCCAAATCCTGAATCGGGTCGCGCGCTAAAACTTTAGCCGAAAATTTTTGTCCGTCATTTGTAAAAACAGTGTATTTTGCATTTTTATCTGAAACAACGTGTTTGTTTGTTAAAATAAGACCATCTTCAGAAATTATAAATCCAGAACCGCCACCCACATCTTGTTGTTTTGTTCCTTTTTGAATGTATTGAGGAATCTCAAAACCCGGGACACCCAAATCTCCGAAAGGATTAACCCATTGTTGCTCATAAACTGGCAAATTTTTTGAAATAATAATGCTTACAACCGAAGGAGATGCCTCTTTCGCAGAATTTATTATTGATTGTTCGTAAGAAATTTGGGGGGTGTAGACATTTTCAACCGTTTTATTTTGATTGATTGCGGGCACATTTATTTTTATTCCCTGCAAAAAAGACCTTACTTGGTCTTCTTCGCCAAAACCAACAACAAAAAATACAATAAATACCAAAATCGTACCCCAAAAAATTTGATTTTTTTTGGTAAAAGTTTCTTTAACTATTTTTTTAATTTTTTGAACATCAAGCTCTGGCAGGCTATAAAAACTCATAGTTTTTAATATTATTTAGTTTGCGAAACGACAAAATCGACTATATTTTCTGTCGCATTGGGCTTTTGAATCTTTTGGCAATTTTCTTTCATTCTTGCTAATTTTTCTGGCTGCAAAAATAACTCAACAACTGCCTCAATAATTTCTTTTGCGCTTTCAACCTTAACTCCCGCATTATTCTTAACTAAATAATCCACATTGTCTTCTTCCTGCCCTGGAATAGTTCTATAAATAATCATTGGTAAACCCTTAACAAGACATTCTGCCGTAGTTGAACCTCCCGCCTTAGACAAAATTAAATCCGATACCGTCATAAACTTTTCCATATCTGCAACTAGTCCAAAAATTCTTACAGCGGTGTCTTTTTTCAATTTAAAATTTTCTAATTTTTCTTGCAAATCTTTATCGCGTCCGGCTACGACAATAAACTGAACTGAACTATTTTTTTCTTTTATTCCCGAAATTACTTTAAGTAATTCTTCATACTTTAACTGTCCTCCCACAATCAGTAAAATTGGTTTTGAAGAACTGAAATTCAAGCTTTCTAAAATTTTATTGCTATCTAATGACCGATTAAATGCTGGCCTGACCGGAATGCCCGTAATTTTTATTTTATTCAAATTTACTCCGTGGTCAAGTAGGGAGTTTTTTATTTCTTGGGTAGCCACAAAATAATAGTTAATATCTGAATTGTGCCAGAGAGCATGGAAGCCGAAATCTGTGCAAACATTGGCTGATAAAATATCTATAATATGTTTTTCTTCTATTAGAGAAGCCAACTGCAAAGGCAAAGGATTTGTGGCCAGTATAAAATCGGGAGAGAAATTTTTAATAAAAGAAATAAATTGAGATTTTTTTATAAATAATAAGGTAAACTGTTCCAAAAATTTCTGAAATAATTTGT
>CAYXRV010000054.1:0-2432 GCA_964466215.1 uncultured Candidatus Saccharibacteria bacterium | reverse complement strand
GAAACAAGCTCCAACATGCCCACAAAAAAGTTTATTGGATTTGAAAAATTAAAAAATTTGCCGAGATGAGAAAAAGCTCCCACCGCAACCATTCCTAAAATATTTGTCACCACAACAGAAACAACGGCAAAGGCCAATGTAAAATTCAAATCGCTTGCCGGAGAACGAAAAAGAGAAACCTCTTTGCCTTCCGTTTCAAATATGAAAGAGCCGACTCCGGGAAAAGTTCCCAAAAGATTTGAAGTGAGTATAAAAATAAAAATGGTGGCAATCAATGGAAAATATCTTTGCGCGCTCTCTATACTACCCAATGTTGACTCCATTAAACCCAAAAGGCTTTCCATTCCCATCTCCGCGGCTCCTTGTAATTTTCCAGGAATAATAGTAATTTTTCTATTTATAAAAAAAGCTCCTATCAATAAAACAGAAGAAACAACCAAAGTTAGAAGAAAACTGTTGGTTATGTCCAGTCCCCCTATTTTAAATAATTCTTGCGCTTTTAACGAAATTTCCTCCATAAAATTACAAAACATAGACAATTTATTATCTATGCATAAATCAATTTCTCATTGTACCCCGATTTTCAAAAAATTACAAATCATCAGAACATTAAAAACACGAAACCCCGTCTTAAATCGGGGTTTCGTGTTTTTAAATTTTTACTGATTGATTCTTGGCTGAACCGTGTTTTTGAGTTGTTCTTGCCTTTTCTTCTCTATTTCATTTCTAAGCACTTCGGCTTTTTTCTGTCTCTCCTGATTAAGTTCTTTTATCTTCTGCAACTCTCCCTGTTTTTTATTCTGTAATTCGTTTCTCGTCTCTTCAGTTTTTTTCTTTATTTCTGCGCGTATTTTTAGGGCTTCTTTTTGTTGCTCTTGATTAAGTTCTTTTAGTTTTTCAACCGCATCTTTATCTCCTTCTTTAATTTTATTTATAATTTCGTCTTTCTGTTTTTTAAATTGCTCTTTAAGCTGTTCTAAATTTTGTTTTCTCTCCTCTCTTAATTTCTCAAATTGATCCTTGGCGTCTTGATTTCCAGTTTTTATTGCATCCAAAATATCTTTTTGCTGAATTCTAATCCCATCTCTTACCTGCTGTATATCTTTAACTTGAGACAAAACATTAGAAACTCTATCTTTTACTTCTTTGGGAATATTGGGATTATTTTGTAAATTATCTAAAAAGTTTTTATCTTTCTCTTCAATAGCTTTACGCAATTGCTGAAAATCCTCTATCTTTTCGGGAGGCAGTTTATCTTCTATTTTCTCTAAAATACGCTCTTTATTCAGATTATGTTTTACTATGTTCCTTAGTAATTTTTGGGAATTTTCATCTCCTTTTTTTATTAAATCGTCTTTTTTGTCTGAAATTTTTTGCATATATTCATTTGCTTTTTCCAGCATCTTCTGGGCTTTTTCTTGAACTTTTTGGTCAGCGCTATTTTGAATTATATAATTTGCCAATCTTGTTCTCTCTTCGGCGAATCTCAATAGTTTTTCCGATTTTTTTACCGGATCAATCGTTAATGCCAAAGAAGTCCATTCTTTTATATTTTTCCACCAAAAACCAAAATTAGACGGTACGCTTTTTACTTCATCAATTTTAACTCCATCTAATGGCTCTAATTGGTCATCCAAGGTGGCGCTTTGCGTTAGTGCTTGATCGGCCTGACCGCTAACCGTTGTGTCAGTTGGAGGAGTAGTATTCTCCTGCGCCTTTGCGTTTAAAGGGAAAAACGACACTAACGCCAAAAGAACAACACTTATAGCCAGAACTTTATATTTTGATATCATATTTTTTATTATTTACTTATATTATACTAATTTTACCATATATAATATGCTATGCCAATAGGGAAATAATAAAAATAAACAAAACTCCCAAAATGGTAAGACTTATAAGTTTATATGAACTGTGCTTTGAATGAGCTTCAGGCAAAATATCCGAAGCTCCGATGTATAACAGAAATCCTGCAAAAAATCCGAGATACAAAACTAAAAAATAAGCAGGCACCTGAAAAAATAAAGTTGATATAGCTCCTAAAACAGGAGCGACAGCCGTTAAAAACAAATAAATCATAGATTTTTTTGCCGTATTCCTGTGATTCAACATCAAAGTTACCGTATTCATGCCATCGGTGAAATCGTGTGAAATAACAGCAATCGCCACTAATAAACCGACTGAAAAATTAATCTGAAACGCCAATCCTATGCCAACTCCGTCCATAAAACTGTGACCGGCCAAAGCTAAAGCGGAAGCCACCCCAACATGAGAATGTTTGTGTTCTCCATATTCATCATGATGACCATGATGCATTAAAATACTTTTTTCCAATGTATGAAACATTAAAAAAGACACTGTTAAGGCTACCATCGGCAACAAAGGATTAAAATTATTTATATTTATCAACTCAATAATCTCTGGAAAGATTT
>CAYXRV010000053.1:0-2641 GCA_964466215.1 uncultured Candidatus Saccharibacteria bacterium | reverse complement strand
AGTTTATTTTTAAATCTGACCGCAAAAAATCCGCCCAAATATGTGGAAAAAAATGCCGCCAGTGAAAAAAATATTGGCGTTAAAATATTCATGTTATTAATTGTACCTTCTTGCTAGAAAATTTACAATCAAAATAAATAAAAAACCACTACCCGAAAGCAGTGGTTTTTTAGAGAATGCGTATTATGCTCTTGTTACGTTTTTTGCGCTAGGGCCTTTGTCGCCCTCAACAACGTCAAAGCTAACGGTATCGCCAACTTTTAACTCAGAGTATGATACACCATTCAAATCATTAGAATGAAAGAAAAGGTCCTTTGTTTCGCCTTCGCGAGCAATGAATCCAAATCCTTTTTCTGTAAGTGTTTTGATAGTTCCTGTCATGATTCTATTTTAATTTCTATTTTTATTTTGCTTTTGTTTAGAAACCCGACTCCGTCTCTCTAACAACAAGTAGTGCCATCATACTACTTAATGATGTCTATGTCAATAGTTTCTTTGTTTTTCTATAAAAACAAATCTTCTGTCTGAAATAGTATGCATAATAATTATTCCAATAGCAAAACCAACAACGGACAAAGCAAGTATTATTTTCCCCAATATAAACAGAATAATACTCAAAATAAACACCAACAAACCATACGTGCTGTGATGTATATGATACCCAAAAATAATATTATTACGGGTGTAGTATTTTTCCCTTAGATTTTTATTTGTTTTTAGAACTAACTCAAACAGCCAAGTAACAAATATACCCCACAATATCCCTTTTATAAATATTAGCGCTATTTCCGTCATTTTAAAATTTGATTTACCATAAATAACAATATAATTATTTTCTGAAAAAATCAATTATTATAAAGCGCTTTTAAGCTGTCTTTTCTGCCATTAATTTGCCAAGAATCTCTTTAACATGCTTAATGCTATCAAAATCAATTATTGAGATTGGAATAATTTCTTTTTTGATTTTTTTAAAATCTTTAATTATTTTTGAAGAGATTTCCGGCAAAACCATATCTGACCTGCTCAAAAAAATGTATTCTGGTTTCTCTAAAAGTAATTCGTTATATTTTGTCAATTCTGTTCTTACCGTTTTATAATCTCCAACCGGATTTGCAGAATCAGCCGAAATAAAATGAAACAAAACCTTCGTGCGTTCTATGTGCCGTAAAAATTTAATTCCCAAGCCTTTCCCAGCCGAAGCTCCTTCCACAAGCCCTGGAATATCAGCCAGTATTAAATCATAATATACTCCCAAATTCGGATTTAAAGTTGTAAAAGGATAATTTGCCACTTTGCTGTTTGCGTTTGTAAGTTCATTGAGCAAACTGGATTTCCCCACATTTGGCAAACCTATAAATCCAACATCGGCAATCATTTTTAATTCAAGGCGCAGTTCAAAAGACTCGCCATTTCTGTCTTCCTCAAATTGCTTTGGGCTCGTATTGGTTGCCGACCTAAAAAGATAATTGCCTCTTCCTCCTCTGCCTCCCTTCGCAATCAATTCTAATTGTCCTATTTTAGTAATTTCAATGCTTTTTCCAGTTGTAATATTATGGGAAACTGTGCCAACCGGCACCAGCAAAATTAAATCTTCTGCATCGTGACCATCATGAAGCTGATTTCTGCCATTTTCGCCGTCTTGAGCCTTAATGTCTTTTTTAAAACGAAATTGTCTTAAAGCTCCCAAGTCAGAAACTCCCTGCAAAAAAATATTACCGCCATTGCCTCCGCTTCCGCCGGTAGGACCTAAGGTCATTTTTGTTTTGCTAAAAACCACCAGGCCCCTCCCGCCATGCCCTGCTGTAATATTTATTTTTACATCATCTATTATCATGTTATCAATAATTATTAATATAATTATATTATTTAGATAAAAATTTTTCTAAATCCAAAATTTGGTCAACTCTTATTTTTTCCACAAAATCGGGCGCATGACTTACTAATATCATGGTTCCATCAAAATTATTTATCGCTTTTGCAATTACCGGTATATGGCGAAAATTAATATGATTTGTCGGCTCGTCTAAAATAAGCAAACCTGGTTTTTGTAAAGCTATTGCCGCAAAAGCGACCAATCCTTTCTGGCCTTCAGAGAGAGAACCGATTTTAGTTTTTAGAATTTCGGCATCCAAAAGAAATCCGGCGGCATGGGCTCTTAAATTTTGCTCTGTGCCGTTGCCGCCCATTGCCTTTGAAAGAGCTTGATATACTGTCGCATTGAAATCTAAAGTTGAAAAATCCTGCCTGTAATAGCCAATTTTTACGCCCTGTTTTATGTGCTCTCCCTTTGCATGACCTGAAGCCAATTTTTCCAACAGCGTAGTTTTGCCAATTCCGTTAGGCCCAGTTAATAATAATCTTTCTTTTTTATTTAAAGTTATGTCAACATTCTTATTTATAAATTTGTGATTTTTTATAATTGCGACAGAATCCAACTTTAATATTACGCCGCCAATATCGTTTTGCGCTGGAATAGAAAAATTTTTAATTGTTTTATCTTCCTGCCTTACATCCACAACTTCGCTTTCCAATTCTTCAATCTTTTTTCTCATTTTAGAAGAAACATCTCTTAAATGTCCTCCTTTTAGGGCGAAAAAATTAGCCTGGTCTTTTCTGTGAGAAATATCTTTTTCCAATCTGG
>CAYXRV010000052.1:0-2911 GCA_964466215.1 uncultured Candidatus Saccharibacteria bacterium | reverse complement strand
AACAACTCTTGTAATAACTTCATATTATATTATTCTGTTTTATTATTATCTGTTTTTTTATTAATAGTTGAACTAATAATAGTATAATAAGGAGCAAAAGGGTTTTCTCTCCCTATTAAAACCTCTTCTAATGTAATGTTGATTAATTTTTTATCTTCTAATTTCTTTTTTGCTTCTTCTATCGAAGCCGCAAAAACGCTTCCTGATTCTTGCTTCCCTTTGTCTGTTGTGGCTAAATAAGTAAATTCTTTTTGCACTCTTCCCATAAGAGAGCCTTCCTTAATTTGCTCTAAATCTAAAACTTCAAAATCAATTTTAATTTTAGGTTTTTTAAATACTTCTTCTGTTGGGACAGATGCTGGTTTAGAAAAGAATACAACTGTTCCGACAACAAATAAAAATAGCAAGAATAATATTGTGATTCCCAAAAAAAACATTTTTTGCCTTTGTTTTGGTGATACGAAAACTATGGCCATTATTTTTTAAATTTAACAATTAATATGAATGTGTCTTCACCTCGAATCTAAAAGGATATATTTGTTGGCTTGAAGACTGAACAGTTGGTGTTTTTTGTTTTGGCAATAATTTGCTTTGTAAACTTGATGTTTGATCGGCTGTCTGCAACCCAAAAGAAACATTTCCAACATTAAATAATCGAGATGAACCCTCCAACAAGGATAAGAAATTTTTAAAGGATTGGTAATTACCCAATACCTCAATAGAAAAAACAATTTCTTTGATGCCGTTTTCTGAAGTCTCCGGAGAGAGTTTAGTTAAAATTATATTTTTAACAATCAATCCGCTTTCTGTGCCTTTTTGCTGAAAGAAATATATTAAATCTGCAAGTTGTGGCTTTGGCGGTATGGCATTATTAATCTTATCAAGAACTTCTTTGCGGTCTTCCAGCTCTCTGAAAATTTTGCTTACTTGTGAATAATAAGCGAATTTACCGTTATATTCCGCCTCTGCTTCGCTAAGTTTCACCTGAAAATCACGAAATTCATAATATTTTGGCGCCACAAAAAAATACAACAGAAGTATAATAATAAAAATAATGACGGCTATTGTAATTGGGCGGTCTATTTCCATTTTATATTAAAATTTATGGAGCTTGCGGATTAACTATTGGAGTCGACTTTGGCGCGAAAGAAAATATTTTAGGGTCTAAAGAAAGAACCAAATTAAAATTAGTTTTATTTTGGTCTCCGAGCATTGAGCCTAAAACTGTAATTTTAGTTAAATACTCACTTGCTTCAAAAATCGAAATTTGCCTGCTAAAAATTTCTGAGTTTTCTGTTTCGCCAGAAAGTATAATATTGGCATCTTTGCCTTCCATATTAAATCTTGAGAACCAAACGTTCGGCAATGTATTTTTTTCTAAATATGCAAAAATATTTGAAAAAACTCTGTGCTCTTTAATCAAAGGAGAATAATCGCTTATCTTTTTTTGATAATCAAAAATTTGTTTTTCCATATCTTTTTGTTCGTCTGTTCCAACCGTGGCTAAAGATACTCTAAAATCTTCAATTTTCTTTTTTTGGTCATAAATTTTTATAGCAAAAATTAAATAACAAAGAATGGTTGCTATTAAAGAAGAAATTACAAAATAAAACACCACATCCACCCACCAGAGTTTATTTTCCCTCAGCTTATTGAAAATACTAAAAAAATTAAAGTCCATACTATTTTTACTACTTCTATTATACAATAATTTAATGCTCTTTTAAACTTCCAATCCACCCAAAGACAAGCCAATCGCCACCGAAAAACTCGGGCCCATTTTATTTATTTTATCTTCAAGTATCGGCGGATACAGAATATCAGAAAAACAATTAGGAATTTCCACTTTCTTTTTAAAAGTCTCCTCAAAATACTCCCTTAGTCCCGGCAAATTGGCCGTACCTCCTGTTAAATATATTTCTTCTATATTTTTGTTTTCCTCTTGATAAAAATCTTCTGAAATTTTTCTTATTTGTAGCACGAGCGGGTCAATTAAAAGATATAGTGTTTTTGTCAAGTCTGTATTTAAAGAAGTAAGACCCTGCTTATTTTTTAATTCTTCTGCTTCGCTGTAACTCAACCCTAGGGCGGATGATATGGCGTAAGTTAACTGATTTGAAGCGAAACTAAAACTATAACTCTTTTTTAAAATTCCCTTATCAATAATATTAACAGTTGTGCTTTGAACTCCAATGTCCATTAAACATATAATTTTTTTCTTATCTTTAATCAAAGCTCTTGTTATTGCCAATGTTTCAGCTTCTAACGCATAGAGTTCCAATCCGGCTGATTGCGCTATCTTTCGATAGCCTTGAACAACTTGATTTGGTATTGCGATTAAAAGTATTTTTAATGGAGAATTTTTGTCGCCCGGTGTTCCGCCAATAATTCTCCAATCCAATGTGGTTTCTGTTATTGAAAGGGGTATATATTGGGGAGCCGTATAATAAACCGCCTGATGTATTTCTTTTTCTGTCATTGGAGGCAGTTCAATTGAAGTGCAAAAAGTGGAAAAATCGGGAATAGAAAAGATTGCTTCCTTGGTTTTTATTTTTGCTTCGTCTAAAATTGCCATAATAGCTCTTGAAACAAAAAAATCAGAAAGCAAATAACTGCCTCTTTCAAAATTTTTTGCAGGCTCCTTATAAAGAGCCGCAGATTTTATCTCGCCGTAATTTTCCAATGTTTTTCCTCCTCCCCAGCGTGAAATTTCAACAACTTTTACCGAAGACGTGCCAACATCTATGCCAAGCATCTTCTTGGGAAAAAACATCATAAAAGGATTTTTAAAAGGATTGCGCATACATTTATTATATCTTAAAAACAAGACAATAACACTGTGAATAACGCAACAAATAAAACAATGAAAAAAATTAAGATTTTTTTGCTGGAATTGTTTTTTCCTTCTTTT
>CAYXRV010000051.1:0-3047 GCA_964466215.1 uncultured Candidatus Saccharibacteria bacterium | reverse complement strand
AATATTCTATTACAGAAGCGCATGAGCGGCAACGCATCCCCGAAATTTTTAATGTTAGTTTTTCTGTCATATTATTCTTTGCTTAATTTTAATGCCGTCATAAAACTTATAATTAGCAAAAATGCCGTGAATGTCATCATAGGAATAGTAATATAGCCGAACTGCATAAAGAACCTTTGGGCGCAACTAACCGAGGACCCCGCAGAGCAACCAACAGGCGATGCAACGCCAATTTGCAAAAGATATTGATAGCCGGCAATTAATGCGCCAAGAACCGATAAAACAAGACTGTATAAAATAACTCCTTTATCCTTTTTCAAAAGAGCTATTCCAAAAAGAATTACCTGCGGATATATTAAAATCCGCTGGATCCAACAAAGTTTACAAGGTTCGTAGCCAGCAATTTCTGAATAATATAAACTTCCGAGCGTGGCGACGAGCGTGATTATAAATGAAAAAAGAAGCGCATATTTTGCAAAAAAACGGAGTATCTTCTTTTGTTTTACAGCAAACGACACAATAATAACTGCCAAAATAATCTGACCTAAAACCGTAAGGATAGAAAGTATTTGATTAACTATTAAAATAAGTTCCATAAATTTATAGATTTATTGAGGAATCTGACAGCCTGTTTTTTCGGCAAGTTGTGTTAAAAATATCTCGCCATTTAAACGCGACCCGTCGCTAAATTCCCAAGTTGGATAACTTTTAATATCTTTGTTTTTGCAAATTGTCATTTGACCTTGGCCGTCTGCGGTTGAACATTCCACATACGGCAAATACTTAACCGATTTACCGAAAAACGCTTTTTGATTTTGGCAATGAGGACACCAAAAAGCTCCATAAAATACTGCTCCATTTTTTTTAATACACTGAGCGAATCCATCAAGCTTGCCGGGCTGTCTCTGCCAATTTATCCATAATCCTGCCAAAGAAATTATAACAAGGACAACAATGACAATTATAATTTTTGTTTTATTTTCCATAAAAAATAAATTATTATTTAATTTGTTTTCGCTCCTCCGCAACTATTGCCGCCTCCTCCTCCGCAACCGCATCCTTTCGACCCAGACGGCACAACGCCACTGTTATCAGCAGTGGCGGTAGTGGCAGCAGAGGCAACATTATTGTTATCAGTCCCAACGCTTCCCGTGCTATTTGCGTCTACAACTTCTATTATTCCCGATAT
Source organism: uncultured Candidatus Saccharibacteria bacterium (assembly GCA_964466215.1). Taxonomy (GTDB): domain Bacteria; phylum Patescibacteriota; class Minisyncoccia; order Minisyncoccales; family Staskawiczbacteraceae; genus JACPYG01. The sequence continues at coordinate 1,858 of CAYXRV010000051.1, read as the reverse complement.
CATGCCCATTGTGCAAGAAAATCTATATTTACCCGGCGTTTGCGGAGTAAATTCTTTTACAGTAAGTTGCCCCGGGATTAAATCAATCGTTCCGCTAAATAAACTATTTGAAATAATCGCTCCGTTGCATCCCAGTGAATCTCCGGCTGTAATCTCCCATTTTACAGGAACTCCCGCTCTAACCTTAAAATAATTTGGACTGTCTCCAGAACCCGAAGCCGTCATCGCAATAATTTGTTTTCCATCAACCAGCCGAGGTAAATCTTTTTCATTAACAACATTTTTTGTTTGGCTTTGGCGAACAATATTGCTAAAACCCGTAAATCCTAAAACATTCGCCTGGTTTGAAATATTAAATAATGCAAAAAATAAAACCAAAAATCCGGCAATCTTTGAAAATCTTTCGGCAAGATGAGGCTTTGAAGAAAATTTAACGCTAGATAGACCAATAAATAAAAGCATCGGCACTGTTCCTAAAACAAAGAACAACATTATTAAAGACCCCTGTAGCCAACTGCCCGACAAAAGAGCCAATCCTTGGGCTGTTATTGTAAAACCGCAAGGCAGAAAAAATGTTAAAGCTCCCATCATAAATGGCATCTGCTTGCCCTGAAAATTATTTTCGTTTGAAATATATCTTGTGGCAGATTTTGGCAAAGTAAATTGAAATTTACGGAAACTTTTAACTCCCAGCATTTGCAAACCCATCGCAATCATTAAAAAAGAAATTGCGATAATTAAAAACGATGTGAAAGTAAAGGAAATCTGCAGTTTGCTTCCGATTCCTCCCAGTAAAGCTCCGAAAAAAGCGTATGACATAACTCTTCCGGCATTAAATAATAAGTGTGGCTGTAATTTTTCATATGTTGTATTTTTGTCGGAATGAAGGCTTTGCCATTGCTTCGACATAGACAATACCATGCCTCCCACCAAAGCGGCGCAACTGGAAAATCCGGCTAAAAGCCCAAATCCCCAAAAAGCGACTAAAGAGGATTTTGAATTTACGCTTATAAATTCCGACACTCCCGATTTATTTAAAAATAAAAAAGCGATGATTATAAAAAGCGACACATTAAAAGCAAACAATGTCGGACTAATTCCACTTTTTGTTTTATTTACCTCCTCATTTGATTTATCAAAAAAAGTATAATTTTCTTCCTTAAAAAGGCTGGATAAATAATGATTATTGGGTTTTTTGCCTTCATATTCAATTGTCACTTGACCATTTTTTGTTGACGCTTCAACCGATTTTATTCCATCAATTTCCAACAATTTCTTTTCAACTATAAGTTCGCAAGAAGCGCAATGCATTCCCTCAACATTAAAAATATGCTCTTTTGTATCTCTTGAAATTAAATTATCGCTTTCTATATTTTGAGATTCTTTGTTAGAAAAAATAAATTTTTCTTCCTTAAAAATATCATTTATTTTTTCCAAACTTAATAAATCGCCTTCGTATTCCACCAAAACTTCCCCCCTATGGGATGATACTTCAACAAATTTTATGTTGGGAAGTTTTGATAATTTATCTTTTATTAATATTTCACAAGAATGACAATTCATCCCTTCAACTTTATAAATATGCTGTTTGTCCATATATTTTTCTTTTATTTATTAAATAATTTTGTAACTTTTAAAATTTCGTCTGTCATTGCTTGTTTCTTTTTTTCGTTTTTAGTTGTCATGGCTCCTTTAAAACAGGTGTTCAAGTGGCTTTCCATCAACATTTGGTGGGCAGACCTCAAAAGCCCCAAAACAGCCAGGTTTTGATGCATAACATCAATGCAATACTCGTCTTTTTCTATCATATCTATGATTTTAGAAATGAGACTTTGCGCCTTTTTAAAATTAATTAATG
>CAYXRV010000050.1:0-3177 GCA_964466215.1 uncultured Candidatus Saccharibacteria bacterium | reverse complement strand
GTTATTGAAACTCTCCTTTCTTTGTTATTAAGTTTTCAAAAAGCTACCTACTTATACCAACTTTATAATAAAAAGTCAAATAAATTATCCGTATGATTTATCCCCAAGATATTATAACCCTTTTCCACAAAATACTCACAGGCTAAATTATTCTCCAATTTTATCTGACCAATAGCGCCATAAATATAGCCATTAACAAGCATGCTCCTAAAACTATTATTGTATACCTCCCATACATTGACCACCAAAAACCCAATAGAGTCATTTTTGGATTAAACATATTATTTTATTGTTTTGTTTAGCACTGTTGATCAATTGTTCTTTCAAAACAAACTCGGCCTGCGTAATGATCCCAATTATCATCGGTATATCCTGCGGGATAAGTGGCAACAGGAGCTGGCGCTGATTCAACATTATTCAGGTTACTGCTTGAATTAAAATTGGCGCACAATTCAAAATTTAAATTTGTAACATTTTTTATATTATATTCATAAGGCTGACTGGTTTGAGGATCATTTGGCACAATATATCCCGATATAGAATCGTTTAAGTCGGATAAATTTTGGGGCAGTTGCCCTTTTCTTTGCGAGTAATCAACAATTTGAAACTGAATATTCTGCAAGTCGCTAACTTTTTGCTGGTCAAATTGCACTAATCTTGCCTGCATAGGAGAGCCGACTATAAAAAACGCCCCAATAACTGAAATTAAAATTATAACACTTGTTATAAGTGCAAACAGCTTAGCTAATTTTGATGGAACATTGCGCCTTACATCATCTAAATAATATCCGAAAACAACTCCTGCAACCACTAATACCGAAATGGTCTTTAAAATAAATCTCACTTTAACTTCTCCGCCTAAAAAAGTATTGATAATGCTGGTTAAATCGCCGACAATAACCAAAGACGCAATAAAGAGAGTAAAATATATCAACCATTTCCTTATTTTAGATTCTCTTACTTGAGCTTCTTTCGCATAAATTTTATTTAATATCCAAGAAATCAGTATAAAAAGCGGAAAAACTATTATTAATGAAGAAACTGCAAACCTGATAGGGCCGGCGAATCCCGTATACCCATAATTATAATTTAAAACATCAGGGAAAAAATAATTTATATACTGCCAGCATAAAGTTATAAAACTTATTGCTGACCAATACATAGTCACTATCGCAAAAAGATGCAAAAACACATCGCGAGGTAAATTTCGCTTAACGCCCTGCGCTTGGAAGTCTTCTGTCATATTTTTTTATTTAATTATTCGCAGCCCTCACAAATATTTTTATCTTGTGGGTCTTCGTTTACTCCTTCTTCTGACATGTTTTTTTGAACGCTTTTACTTATTTGTCAACAAACAAGTAAAAGCGCTTGTTAATTACCCTATTGTACTGATTATACCAAATATTATTTTTGTTTCAAGCATTTGTTATTCACTGTATTTATTTTGTGGACCTGGGCAGAATCGAACTGCCGCCTCCCCGATGCGAACGGGGTGTTTTACCACTTAACTACAGGCCCATATCAATTTTGTCGGGATACCGAGATTCGAACTCGAACTAAATCCTCCCGAAGGACTCGTGCTACCGTTACACTATATCCCGTTATTTAATTTTGGGCGGAAATAAGGATATTTTTCAATTCGGGCTGGCCGTGGGCGAGGCGTGTTGAGAAATATCCTTATTCCCGCCATATTTATTACGTTACCCAGTATTTCTTTTTTGTCATTTGGTCTGTTTTAATTTCTATTTTCGCTTTTTCTTCTTTCGATTTTTCGGCTAAATCTTTTAATTTTTTATCTTCCAACTTTCCTAATTTTTCAGCTTCTTTCTCTAAAATTTCTTTTTCGTTCTTTTTTGGGTCGTCTAAAACATAACCTAAAAGTATATCCAAAATTTGCCCAACTTTCGGACCAGGCGATATTTTTAAAATATTTATTATATTGTTGCCGCTAATTTTCAGCATTTTCGCCGAAATAGGGTCTTGCGAAACTTTATCAATAATATATTTTAAATGCCTCAATTTATATGGCTCAGCTTTTGGCACGCCCGAGCCAATTCTGTCGGCATGACGCACCTGCAACAATTCTTCCATATTTTCCGGACCGACATTTTTTACCAATCTTCTTACCGACGACTCTCCGACTTCATCAACATTATAATAAAATAAATGATAGCGAACCAGCTTCGTGATTTTCACAATATCTTTTTTGGAAAATTTCAAACGAGTTAAAATTTCGTATGTCATTTTGGCGCCAACAACTTCATGGTTGTAAAATGTGGCTTCTTCCCCATTGCCAGCTTTTACCCGAGGCTTGGCAATATCATGGAACAAAGAAGCCAATCTCACCTGCTCATTAAATTTTTTTTTGGCGGCATATTCCAAAGCTTTCACAGAATGCCAATAGCAGTCATAAATATGATGCTTGTTTTGACTGACTCCGTAGCCCTCTTCTAATTCTGGAACAATATATTTTAACAAACCCAGCTTTCTTAGCAATTCTATTCCGTCTGCCGCGTTGTCAGCCATAATAATTTTTAAAAACTCGTCTTTTATTCTTTCTTGGGAAATTTCTTTCAGCCAAACACTGTTTTTTTTAATCGCTTTTGCCGTATTTTCTTCAATCCGCCAGCTGGCGGATAAATCCAAGGTTGTGGCAAATCTTACCGCTCTTGCCATTCTTAGGGCGTCTTCAGAAAACCTTTCTTCCGGATTGCCAACTGTTTTAATTATTTTATTTTTTAAATCTTTCTGGCCAAAAAATGGGTCCATAATTTCCTTTTTAGCGCCTTTTATATTCATTGCAATAGCATTAACCGTAAAGTCGCGTCTGGCCAAATCTTCCTCAATTGTTTTGGCAAATTTGACTTCGTCTGGATGCCTTTTGTCGGAATATTTTGCTTCAAAGCGATAAGTTGTAATTTCAATTTCTTGCAGTTTTGGTTTTTTGCTCCCTGTTCTTACGGTAACGGTCAAAAAATTATTTTCGTAAAAACTGTCGGGAAACACTTTTTGAATTTCTTCCGGCTTGGCATTTGTGGTAATATCCCAATCTTCTGGTTCTGTTTCACGCAAAAAATCGCGGACACATCCTCCGACAATAAAAGCCTCAAAGCCCGCTTTTTTCAACTTATCAATAATATTTTTTACTTCCTTAGGAATTATCATTACAAAAAAATT
>CAYXRV010000049.1:2607-3280 GCA_964466215.1 uncultured Candidatus Saccharibacteria bacterium | reverse complement strand
ATGGTCAACAATAATCACTTCAAATCCCAATTTTTTGGCAATTTCCACTTCTTTAACATTGCCGATGCCAAGGTCCAATGTAATAAAAAGAGCGGGAACTTTATCTTTTAAAATTTCCAGAGCTTTTGCATTGATGCCATAACCATCATTTTCCCTGTCTGGAAAAAACACGGCGCAAACGTCGCCGCCCAAATTTTTAATGGCTTCTTCCAAAATAACAACCGACGAAATGCCGTCTAAATCAGAATCTCCATACAAAATAATACGCTCTTTGTTAAGAGCTGCTTTTTTGATTCTTTCGGCTACTTTTTCTATATTCTTTATTTTCATCTTCATATAATTTTTAATTCAGCGCCTCTATTCCAGGCAACTTATCTCCACTTAAATATTGTAGCATTGCTCCTCCGCCAGCACAAATGTGTGAAAATTTTGAAATTAATTTTTTATTATTTAAGAACTCAATCGTCTCTCCTCCGCCAACCACAGAATACGCTCCGCTCTCAATAATCGCCTTGGCAATTTCTAAAGTTCCTTTTTGATACATTCTATCTTCTATTTTCCCAAAGGGTCCGTTCCATAAAATAGTTTTTGCATTTTTAATTTTTTCTTTAAATAATTTTATTGTTTTTTCATCAATATCTAAGGCATCCAAAGAATTTTCCGGTCCAAATAT
>CAYXRV010000049.1:0-2597 GCA_964466215.1 uncultured Candidatus Saccharibacteria bacterium | reverse complement strand
ATTTTATGTTACTTTTAATCGCTTCTTTTTTTATCAATCCGCTTATTATAACAAAATCTGCCATTTTAGATATTTTATTAATAACTTTTGTTTTAGTTTCCACTTTTTTACCGCCAATTATAACTGTCATTGGTTTGGCCGGATTTTTCATAATTTTATCTAGTATCATAATTTCTTTCTCAAGAGCAAATCCCGCTCCATGCGGTAAAAATTTGGGAACACCGGTTAAAGACGCGTGGTCTCTGTGGCCAACTTCAAAGGCATCGTTAATATATATATCGGCCAAAGAAGAAAGCTTTTTTGCAAATTCAGAATTATTTTCTGTTTCTTCTATATGAAATCTTACATTCTCCAATAATAAAATTTCTCCCGATTTTAATTTATCGACCAATTCTTTTACTTCCGGCCCCACGCAATCCTCCGCTTTTTTAACAGCAATGTCTAAAAGTTCTGAAAGTTTTTCCTGAATTTTATTAAGCTTTAAAATATCAATCACCTTGCCTTCCGGTTCTCCCAGATGACTCATTAAAATTATTTTTGCATTATTCTGTATTAAATATTTAATTGTAGGAATACTTTCCACAATTTTAAAATCATCTAAAATATTGCCCTTGTCATCCAAGGGAACATTAAAGTCGCATCTGACTAAAACCTTTTTTTCTAAAACATCAAAATCTCTTATGGACTTGAACATAAATAAAAAATTAAAACTTAACTGTCTGGCCCGGCTGAATCACTCCTTTCTTTTGCTGGTCTGATTTATCTTCTTTTAAATCACTATTTAGCTCTTTTTTTTCTATAACCTCTTCCGTTTCTTCCGCATTATTTATTTTTTCTTTCTTTTCGAGCGATTCTTCTAACGCTTTTTTGAGGTCAGATAAATTAATTTCTTTTCTTTTAGGATTATGAAAGGGTATTGTTTTTATTTTATTAACTTCTTGCGCCGGAGCTTTGTCTCCTGACCTTATCTTTTTTAAACAAGATTTACAATAAATAGGCCTTCCTTGTTCTGGCTGGAAAACAACCTTGGTTGGTTTCTGGCACATAGAACAAACGGCGTCGTAAAGAGTCGGCTGGCCGTCCGAACTTACGACTTTTATGGCGCCTGGCGTTTCTGTTTCTTTCCGAGTATTTTGTTCGGGCTTTAATTGTGGTTCCTGTTTTTCTGAGAAACCTGCCCAACGCGAAATATTTTCTTGGACTATTTCGGTTTTAACCCCGTATTTTGTTTGAGACGCTTTAATAATCTTGTCTTTATTTGATGGTTCGCTTAAAGTTGGGGGCGGAACAGTTTCTGCTGAGAAAGGATGACTGGCAATCCCGTTAATCATTAATTTTAAATATATATTATATTTTGGCAAGTTGCATAAGTCCACGGCCGTAAACTCCGGATTAAATTCTTTCTCTAAAAATTCTGCGTCTTCGGCTCCAACTCTGAAAACAGCCAGCGTGCCAACGTTTCCAAAAACAGCATCTCTGACAGTTTCTTCCATTTGGGTAATATACTGATGGCCCAAAATAAGATTTAGTCTGTATTTTCTGGCCTCAGACAATATATTGGTAAAAGATTCTGTGGCAAAATTTTGGAATTCATCAACATAAAGATAAAAATCTTTTCTGTCTTCTTCTGGCATATCAACTCTAGACATTGCGGCCAGTTGTAATTTTGTAATTAATAAAGCTCCCAAAAGTTTTGAATTATCTTCTCCGATTCTTCCTTTCGATAAATTCATAATCAATATTTTTTGCCTGTCCATTATGTCTCGCATATTAATAGTTGATTTAACCTGCCCAACAATATTTCTGATTAAGGGATTTGAAATAAACTGTCCAACTTTATTTTGAATGGCGGCCGTGGCTTCTATTTCATATCTTTGAGTGTATCTGGCATATTCGGTAACCCAAAACGATTTAATTATAGGGTCGGTAACTTTATCAACCACTTTTTTTCTATATTCTACGTCGGCAAACATTCTGTTGACTCCCAAAAGAGTTGCATCGGGATATTCCAAAAGAGCCAAAATAGAATTATTTAAAATATATTCCATGCGGGCAGACCAAACATCGGGCCAAACTTTTTTAAATACTCCCATTAATCCCGATGCCACCAAATGCCTATATTTAGGGTCAACTTTTTCCATAACATTAAAAGCAATCGGATAATCCAAGTCGGAAGGATTAATATAAACCACATCGTTAATTCTATTGGCTGGCACAAAATCAAGAATTTTTTCGGCACCTTCTCCGTGAGGGTCAATATAGGCCACTCCGCGGTTCGCCTGTATGTCTTGAATCGCCATGTTTTCCATCATATTTGACTTTCCCATGCCAGTTTTACCAATAATATAAAAATGACGGCGTCTATCGTCGGTTCTTATTCCAAACTTTTTTCTTGCATTACGAAAACTGGTTAATCCAAAAAATGTAATATCGTTATTTTCCATGATTTTTATTCAATTGGCAAATTAGGAGGCGGGCCTCCTTTTTTAGATTCAACTCTTGCCATGGTTGGGGCAACCAATCCCGTAATTTTTATTGGGAAATGAAATAAAGTTGCCATCTCCTCTGTATTTAAAATCGCAGAAATACTTTGTCTA
>CAYXRV010000048.1:0-3325 GCA_964466215.1 uncultured Candidatus Saccharibacteria bacterium | reverse complement strand
TCCTAATTTAGGACAAATACTGGGGTCCAATAATGCTCCTGCCACTCCGTATTTACAATAATCCTTTAGAATGGTTTCACGGTTGGTAATATTATTACAATCATTTATGTTTTTTCTTTTATAGCCATAACTATAATAACAACCTATGTCATTGGAATAAGAAAAGATATTACGTACATTTTTTAGAGTGTCGCAAATAGATATATTATTTTCAGAATTTGCAATATCAAAAACGCAATTAGCTATATCTAACATTGACCCTTTTCCGTCTTCCGTAGGTTTATTATAAAGATTTTTAAGATAATTATTGTCCCTATTGTAAAAACACAAAGAGGGATTTTTTGTTTGTTTTGCAATCTTAGCATAGCATTCTGACCCTCTAGTATTCCATATTAATTCGCAGATGCTGATATCATTGTAATGTAGGGCGTATTGAAATTTGCAATTAGATATACCCTGATATAATATACTTTTTTCTGAATATACTTTTGGATCCGACATAGAAAGTTTTGCAGATTCTGCATAGGCTCTAATGGAAAGTTCTTCTTTTGTGGCTAATTCATTGCAGTCACTTGGATTTTTATCTTTTATAGCCTTACTCAATATATCGTTTTCAGACATACTATCTGCAATACTTTTTAGACTATCTGTATTGTATGACTTATATTTTTTTTCAAATAATAAATAATTAGATTTATCGGAATTGTTTTGTGTGTTTGTGTTGTTGTATTTTTGAACTTGGTTTTGGTTCGTATTTTGATTCTGCTGAACTGTACTAATTTGTGGTTGTGAAAATATATTAAAAATATTCCAATTCCAACTTAGTGGATTCCACCAGGCGGCTAAGGTTATTTGTGGAACAATAAAGGCAAAGATTAATAATACTACTAAAATTGAAAGATATTTTTGATTTTTCATATTTAAAAAACTTTACTTTAAAAATTGTTTGTACTCTGCCCACTCTTTAACCAATATGTCGTGTAAAGAATCTAAAACATACGGATCATTCATTTCTTTCGCAGTCTTTATGGCAAAAGCTACGCCCTTATCTTTGGCAACTTCTAACAGATGTTCAATTTTTTTCCCTTCGCCTAAAGTTTCAATCTCTCTTGCTCTTTGAGAGGCCTCTTTTTTCAAACTATCATCTAACTCCATCTTAGCTATTTCTCTTTGTAGCGATTCTTTTGAAATTATTTCCTCTCTCGTTGGCTCGTTTCTTTCCGGTGCTCTTATCCCTTCTTGAGAAAATTCTATTTTTTGTTCAGGAGATAAATTTTCGCCAGAGGGTTGTTTTATCTCTTTCTTCATATCTGTCATAGTTTATTGCGTTACTATTAAATCTACAAGTGTTGTTTCTTTGCTTTTTTCGTCGGAAGAATAAGTTCCTGCGCTTTCTTTTTTAAAAGCGGAGACATTTATTTTCAAACCAGCAGAAATTCTTGAGACTTCATATATTTTCACACAAGGAGTTGGAGCGAATTCTGGTTTTAATAAAGTACTGCACAAATTTGGGTCTGGTCGCCATGCATCTGCCACACTATCAAGTGGCACATATTTTCTGCCCTCCGAATCAACTATGTCTCCGATATCCCAAACCCTTTCCGGTATATTTTCTTTGCCTTTATTTTGAGCTCCAATTGTAACCATTATGTACTTTTCTGTAGTATTTAAATTTTTTTGCCAATCGGGAAATCTTGATTTTACGCCAACTAAAGTTCTTCCCATATCTCTTGCTTCCTGAAAAGTAAATTTTATATTTCCCAATGTCGCTTCGTAAACTACTTTTGGCCCTGTTTGTTCCACCACGACCGGCTTTGCCGGCGCGCTGGTTGCTTTCAATACCACAAAAACAATCACGGCGGCGACAAAAATAATTATTGCTAAAACTAAAAGCAATCTTGACACTTGCCCCATTTGCGTAAACAGCCCGGATGATTTATTATTTTTTTTTCTTTTCATATTTATATATTTTCAAAATAGTATTATATTTGTTAATTCTAACTTTCTATTGTTTGTTTTGCAAATTATTCATACCTCAACGCCTCAATAGGGTCCAATTTTGCGGCAGATATTGCTGGCAAAACTCCAAAAGCTATTCCAAATATATTTTTGTTAGTGTGTTAATTATATCACAATCACAACGTAGCGCCATTTGTTATATTGGTCTTTAAAAAATTGATATTTACTATATTTAAATTTCTTAATAATTTTTTCAATATCTTTTTTTTGCATAGAATCAAACTCCATATAAATATTGCCATTTTTATTCAAATGTTTTTTAGAATTTTTTAAAAAATTTTTAATATAAAAAAGTCCGCTTTTTCCGCCAAATAATGCGAATTTTGGCTCAAATTTTAAAACCGACTTCTGAATTTTATTTTTTCTTGTTGTGGCAATATACGGAGGATTTGCAAAAATATAATCATATTTTTTTGAAACGTCGCTGAAAATATCCGATTGAATTATTTTATACTTATGTTTTTGAATATTATTTATTTTCAGATTAATTTTTATTTGTTTTAAAGCTTTCTTTTCTTTTTCCGCAAAATTTACTTTTGTATTTTTTATATTTTTTAAAACAGATATGCCAATGCATCCAGACCCGGCAAAAACATCCAAACACCTAGTATTCTTGGTTTTTGATTTTTTAATATCTTCAATTGCGATTTTTGCCCAAAATTCTGTTTCTGGCCGAGGAATTAATGGATGCTTTGACAAGTCAATTTTACAACCCAAAAACTCGGTAAATCCAATTACATAATCCAATGGTTCTCCCATTTTTAATCTTTGAACATCTCTTTTGGCTTTTTTGGTCAAAATTCCAGAATATTTTTCTTTCAAAAGCCAATTAATTTCTTTTTTCATATTTATCACTTTATACCTATTTTGAACAGAAAAAAAGACCCAAATAAATTGGGCCGTGTGTGTTGGAGTTTATTTTTTTGGAGCAAGAATCATTTTAAGCAAAGCCATGCGGACAAACAGCCCGCTATCAATTTGGCACGTAAGATAAACCGCGCGAGAATCATTGTCTACCGCTGGCGTAATTTCATCTATTCGGGGCAGAGGATGCATAATAATTGCATCTTCTTTCATTGATTCAAGTATTGTGCTATCAACTATAAAATATCCCAAACTGTGGTCATTTCTGTCAAAAGAAGTGCCACATTCTATTTGTGTACGAGTTTGATAAATCACATCCACAAATGGAGCAACTTTTCTCAAATCCCTTTCTTCTATAAATGTGATGTTGTGTCTTGTTAAATATGATTTAATATCCGGTTTCATTTGAGCGCATACTGGAGATACAAAATATATCTTCACG
>CAYXRV010000047.1:0-3378 GCA_964466215.1 uncultured Candidatus Saccharibacteria bacterium | reverse complement strand
TTATTTAAGAAGTTCTGGCAATATTTCAGGATAGTATCCGATTTCTGCCTGGTCTGGATGATGTATTGACCAAAAAAGTTCAATTAATTCGGGCGTTGTCAAAGGAATGGCTTCTAATCCGCATCTTCTTAATCCCATCGCTAAAAATTCCATTCTTTGCCAAATTTGCGATTTGCATCTTTGGAAATCGTCGTCTTTCATTTGCTGGTCTTTTTCTTTTTGGGTTTTTAGAAAGTCAAACTGTTTTGCGGCGGCCCCAATACCCAAAATTTCCATTAAGCTGTATGGCACAACAACATAAAAGTTTTTTGTCATAATCATATCTCCCTTAACCAGGTTTTTTATAAATTCTCTATAAGAAGAAGTTTGTTGCCTGAGAAGTTCGCTGGTTTGTTTTTCTTCCAAATCTTTTAAGCCGTCTAAATAAGGCGTAATGTTTATATTGCGCGATTGAATTATTATTTGGCAGGAAAAATCCAAAGAATTTAAAAAAGTTTGAAAGGCATAAATAATGGCCGACTGCTCTTCGTCGGATTTCAAGGCAAAATTTATAGAAGAAACCATTAAAATTCCCCTTATAGCATTATTTTTTAAAAGCAAAACTCCCTCTCTAATATCTTTAATTTCTAAAAACTCTTGTGTGGCTGAATCTGCCATATTTTTAATTTGGGGCGGAAATAAGGATATTTTTCAATTCGGGTAAGCTGTGGGAGAGGCGTGTTGAAAAATATCCTTATTTCCGCTTATTTAAATTATTTTGTTTTTAATTCTACTTCCGTGTGTATTTTTTTTAGTCTGCTCTCTTGAGTTTTTAATACGGGGCCTTCCGCTATTTTTCTAATTTCAACTCTTTTCACGGTTTTAAAAGGGTAGGCTGATTCCTTTTTTTTCCAAATATAATTTTTTGAACCGGCGGCAAAGCCAACAGACATTAAAAGAATGTTTATAATAGGAGTTCCGTTAATTGTAATAAAAGCTAATCCAATGGCGCCAATGCTGATTATTGCCGAAAGAATTATAAAAAGAAAACGAGGTAAAAGAAAATACAAGAAAAAGCAAATAACTCCCGCTCCCACCAAATAAAAAAACTGCCTAAAACTAATGAAAAAAGCTATTTTCCCTTCTTGTTCTATAAATTGAGGAATAGGATATTGCTCCATATTTTTATTACCAACAAATTTATTATACCATACATAGAAAAAAGCCAACAAAAATAGTTATCAACATACCTCCCGAGACTCTTGACAAATAAAATTTAATATGATACTATTAAGGTACGGTAGCCTGAATGTTTCGGGTACAGCCCTTTGTCAATTATATAAGGAATAAGACGATGATTTATCTACTAATTGGTTTTTTGGCGGTTTTGGCTTTCGCATCTTTGCTTTTTGTCTTTTTGCGATTTACTTTTGTGGACGAGGGTACGGATAAAATAGTTGTTCGTTTCGGCGGGTACAAGAAAACCCTGTTAGCCAAAAGGGGCTACAAGGTTGATGATGACGACGAAATTGTGCAGCTTGAACCAGACGAAGAGCCACCGTCTACTCGTTTTGGCGGTCTACGATTCGTGGGATTTTGGCCACTTGATAAAGTTTTTACTTATAACTTTACATGGGTTAAAATCAAGCCCGATGGCACATCTGAGGATCGCCACGAGGAAGGAGTCAATCATATTTTGGCTCGGGATTATGTGTATGGGATTAAAGTGCAGAAAGCGGAAGATGCCGATTTGGTTCCGCTTGACGTGCTTTTGTCTGCAACAGCTCAAATAACAAATCCCTATAAAGCGCTCTTTGGAGTCAAGGATTGGTTTGGGGCTTTTATCGGCAGAGTGAGTCCTTATGTGCGAAAATTTGTGACTCAGAAATCGTACGACGAAATCGAAGAAGCCGATCTGGAAACGGATATTTTCAACGCCTTGATTGCAGATGGCATTATTGAGGAGTTGAAAGACCGTTACGGAATTGACCTTCATAAGATTGAAGTCGTGGATATCAACCCTGGCGAAGCGTACCGACAAATGACTCTGCAGAAAAAGATAGGCAAGATGAATGCAGACCAGGCAGTTGAAGAGACCGCGGGCAGAGTTTTGGCATCGGTTGCCAGAACTTCCGGGATAGCTCTTGAAGGTCTCAAAAAAGACCTCAAGGCCAATCCTAAAAAAAGAGGATTACCATCAAGTCAAGGAGGATACAAAGAGGCATTTGCTTATGCAGAAGACCAGACCAAGCGTGATCGAGCGGGGGCCGCAGGAGAATTGACCGACATTAGAGTCGGCAATACCGACGGTACATCTTTTACGGATAAATCGCTCGGTTCTCTTATCGGAGGTCTTGCAGCTGCTGCTAATCAATTTGGCAAGGCCAAGGGTAGTGGAGGGTCGTCTAGCAGTCAAGGAGGTAAGAAAGATAAGTCAAAAGGCTTACCCAAAAAGAATAGAGGGAAATTTACCGATGACGACATAGGAGGATTAGTGGATGATCTTACAGATCAGTCCGGCAAATAAAGCCTATAACAGACACATGACCTAAAATGGTCAAGGGGGATGATAACTCATCCCCCTTTTTTTGTGCTTGTATCTCGAATTATTTTATAGGCTCTCTATAAGAATCATTTTGTTGGCTCGTAGTAGGAGGTTTTTCTAATGTTTCGCTTTTTGGTATTTTTTTTAATCTACTTTTTTTAATTGGGGCAGAATCTTCCGCTAATTTTTTTTCGTTTGTTTCAATTAAATCATCATCAATTTTTTCTTTGATTGATATTAAGGGGATTGGTTTCTCTCTTCTTATTAAATCATTGTCGGTCGTTTCATTTTTAGGAATATTTTTTCTTACGTCTGCAAATTTTTGAATTACGGGGACAACTTTTGTTTTAATGTCTTGTATTAATCCGTCTATTTTTTCTGCCGGAATTTTTAAATTTTTTTCTAATAATAATTTAGCATCCTGGTCTGAAATTTTTAATAAAGCAATTTTTTTAGCACAATCTATAATTACTGTTCCTGGAATAATAAAGGGCTCTCCTTTGTCTAATTTTTCAATATCTTCTTCGCTAAAATCTTTCAAATTATATTTTTTTATCATTTCTGAAACCAATGAAGAGGCAGTCTCTCCATTAAAATCTACATCAGAATCAAGTTCGCCTATTGTGTTTTGATTGTTTATGTCTGTCATATCCTTAATTTATTATTTATTATGCGAAATAAGGGTTGTTATGCAGTTCTTTTTGCGCTTCAAGCATACGCTTCCTTGCTGCTATTCTCTCTGGGCTTCCAAGAGGATGTTTATTTATTTCAGCCATCATTAATTTAACTCCAGCGCCCTGTTGGCTTGGCGGTAGCGCTTGCCCGCCTGCGTTTGTTTTTATCATATGTTCATT
>CAYXRV010000046.1:0-3467 GCA_964466215.1 uncultured Candidatus Saccharibacteria bacterium | reverse complement strand
GTTTATCCCGCTTGTAAATATATCTCAGTGCTTGACGATAACCACGACAATATGGTGACTCGCAGTGAAGGAGAAGCCGTTACAGCGCGCGTCCAAGCGGCAATAGGCGCCAAAACAGGCGATGCCAACTTTGTGCCCGCCTACGACATTAATGGAAACGGGGCCATAAGTTCGCTTGATTCACTAATGCTTATCAATGATTTGCTTGTCTGCGCGCCTATTACTCCAGTTGCCTCAAACAATAACGACCAGTTCTTGGCATCTATTTCCGACGCGATTGCAAGAATAGCAGAAGCCATAAAGGAAATGTTTAAGAAATAGAATTTGCGCGACAAAACAAAACCAGCCCGCAGGCTGGTTTTGTTTTTGGTAGCTGGTATAATGGAATATTAATAAAATGCCAAAAGAAAAATCTGCGGGCGCCGTAATTTTTAGAATGGAAAATGGTAAACCATACTATTTGATTTTGCATTATCATTCCGGCCATTGGGAATTTGCAAGAGGTCACATAGAAGAAGGAGAGAGCGAAGAGAATACAGTTAGGAGGGAAATTGAAGAGGAAACAGGATTGAAAGATATAAAGATAATGCCCGGTTTTAAAGAATATTCAAAATTCTTTTTCCGCAGAACTTATGGATTAACCGGAAAAGCAAAAAAGAAAGCTCCATGGGTGTTTAAAATTGTTACTCTTTACTTGGCAGAAACTAAAACAGAAAATGTGGTAATATCAAAAGAGCACAAAGGTTTTGCATGGCTTCCTTATGAAGACGCAGTTAAGAAGTTGCTTAAAAATGGAAAAGAAATCTTAAAAAAGGCGAATGATTTTGTGATAGAATACAAAAAATAAAATTTATATAACAAAAAACCGCGTACGCGGTTTTTTGTTTACTATTTAGATTTTACTTCTTCAACAATTTTCTCAAAAATATCGGGATACTCCTTTGCTAAGGTAGATAAAATTTTTCTATCAAGCTCAATCTTTTTTTCTTTTAATCCATGAATCAAACGGCTGTAATTGATGCCCATTTTACGGGATAGCGCATTAATTTGAACCTGCCAAAGCTGTCTAAAATCTCTTTTTTTAACTTTCCTATCGCGATATGAATAAGTCCATGCATGCCTTAGAGCGTCTTTTGCCAGCTTATATTTAGATTTTCTGCCCCACTTAAAACCCTTGGCATGTTTTAGCAAAGCTTTCCTGCGCTTATTGGCCGATGTTCCTCGTTTTACTCTTGGCATAGTCTGTATTAGCTATTTTAAATATTATGTAAAAATCTCTTAATCTTTTTAGTTTCCGATTTTGAAACCGTAATCCATTTGCGACCTTTCCTTTTTCTTTGTCCGGATTTTTTGGCTTGATAATGATTAAGTCCGGTAAGCCTTCTTAATATCTTGCCATTTTTTGTTATTTTGAAACGCTTTGTCAGAGCCTTTTTTGTTTTGTTCATGTTTTTATTTTTTTGAAATAATAGTGGTAAATCCCCTTGGTTCTCTTTTCAACTCTCTTTCAACTTTAATGGGTATAAGCGAATTTAAAACTTCTAAAAATGATAAAATCTTTTTCTTTGCATATTCTCCCATTGCTTTTTCTCTTCCTTTCAGTACCATTCCCACCTTTACTTTGTCGCCGCCTTTCAAGAATTTTTCTGCCTGTTTGGCTTTTGTTTCCAAGTCGTGGGGAGATATATTAAATCCGATTCTAACTTCTTTTAATTCTGTTCTTGTTTTTACTTTTATCTTTTTTTCTTTTTTTTGTAAAGAATATAAATATTTGCCGTAATCTCCAATTCTGCAAACGGGAGGCTCAACCTTTTCTGTAACTTGAATTAAATCCAAGTTACGTTCTTTGGCTAAATCAATAGCCGAAAAAATATTCATAACGCCTAATTGTTCGCCTTTTTCGCCTATAACTCGTACCTCTTTTGCCCGTATGAAATTATTTATTGGTATTCTATTTTGCAAATTTTTAATTTTTAGTGGAGATGGAGGAGTTGAATCCTCGTCTGAAAAATTTGTTAAAATAATTCTACAAGTTTAGTTTGTTTTTTTGTTTGGATATTAAATAAGAAACAAACAAAATTTTTAATATCCTAATCCCCAGTTTATTTTAATAGTTTTTCGGGGAGAAAAAACTATCTATCCTGATAATATAACACCTTGGCCTGTCTATCAGGAGTGAACAGCAAGGATGCAGCATTAAGCTAAAGCTAACGCTGATTGCCTATTTGAAAAATTAGCAATTATGTTTTTTCTCAAAGTTTTGTGAGATTTGAGAACGCTCAACTTGCCTCATTTTAAAGAACCTTTCATCGAAATCTTTCATCCCCAAGGCCTCATCGTTTTAATTCTCTGTTTATCTCTCTTTCAGTATCTCTTCTCTTAATATGCTCTTTTTTATTGTATTTTTTCTTTCCACGGGCTAATCCGAATTCGAGTTTTATTCTACCATCTTTTGTATAAACTTTCAAGGGTATCAGGGAAAATCCCTTCTCGTTTGACTTGCCGATAAGCTGATTTATCTCTTTTTTATTCAAAAGAAGTTTTCTTAGTCTTTCAGGATTATAGTCGGCTGGCATATTTTTTGGCTGATAGGCCGGTACTTTGGCTCCAATTAAATAAGGCTCGTCTTGCTTAAAAATAACATATGACCCAGTTAAGCTAATATGCCCTCCTTTTATTGATTTTACTTCTTGCCCCTGCAAAACCAAACCCGCCTCGAATTTTTCGAGTATTTCATAGTCAAAATGAGCTTTTTTATTTTCGGATAATATTTGCATTTGAGCTAAGGTATCCTTAGCTTATCATTCATTTTTATCTCTCGCAAGCTTTATTTTTAAGGGTTTTTGTGATAAGTTTAGATATAATGAAAGAAACTATTATTATATCTTTGGGCGGGTCGTTGGTGGCGCCTGGCGAAATTGATGTGGGATTTTTGAAGAATTTTAGGCATTGTTTGCAAAAATATCTTAATAAAAAACGATTTTTTATTTATATTGGAGGAGGAAAAATCTGCAGAAATTACCAAAAAGCATTATTGGAATTTGGAGCAGATGACAGTGAACGCGACTTAATAGGCATAAATGTCTCGCGCCTTAATGCGGAAATTGTAAAACAAGTATTTGTTAAAGACGCCTACTCAAAAGTTATTGTAGACCCTACAAAGAAAATAAATACTAAAAAAGACATATTGATAGCCGCCGGCTGGAAGCCAGGATGGTCTACAGATTATTGTTCGGTTATAATGGCCAAAAATTCGGGGTTGAAAACAATTATCAACCTGACAAATATTGATTATGTTTACGATAAAGACCCTCATAAGTTTCCAAATGCCAAACAAATAAAAGAAATAAACTGGCGAGAGTTCAGAAAAATTGTGGGAGACAAATGGACGCCGGGTTTATCTATGCCCTTTGACCCAAGAGCATCAAAAATTGCAGACGTGTTAAAAATAAAGGTAGTTATAATCA
>CAYXRV010000045.1:0-3669 GCA_964466215.1 uncultured Candidatus Saccharibacteria bacterium | reverse complement strand
TCTCTTCATACTGGCACATCCAATGTTCCTGTAAATTATGGAATATATCTAAGGCGGGCTTGGTTAACTCTTCTTTTTTTGATAAAGGCAATATCGCAACCTTAATTGGCGCAATTTGTTTTGGAAACTTTAATACCACTTCTCTTTCATGAATTGCGTCGTCTTTTCCAGACCTTGCCTCCGATTCTGAGTAGGCATCTATTAATGTCGCGAGCATAATTCTGTCTAATCCGAAAGTCGGCTCTATGACATAAGGGACAAATTCTTTTGGAGATTGCCCGTCTTTATACGCAAGATTTGCCCCAGAAAGAGCAATGTGATTTTTAAGGTCGTAGTCGGTACGATTGGCAATCCCAGCTATTTCATCCCAGCCAAAAGGAAAATTATAGTAAGTATCAACTGTCCGCTTTGAATAATGGGCTAATTCATTTTTTGGCAGTTCAACAGTTTTAATATTTTCTTTTTTAAAACCCAAATCATTGATAAAAAAGTCTTGCTGATAATTAAGAAGTTCAGAAAAAGCCTGCTCATCATTGCTCGGTTCCACAAAATATTCAAATTCAGCAATAGTGAATTCCTTCATTCTAAAAATTGAGTTGCCGGTAGTAATTTCATTACGAAATGAGCGGCCAATTTGGGCGATACCCAAAGGTAGTTTGCGACGCATAGAGTCAAGCACTAACTTAAAGTCTGTAAACATCGTTTGAGCAGTTTCTCCGCGTAAATATACAGCTGACATATTGTCTTCTGTGGTTCCAATAAAAGTTTTGAATAATAAATTAAAATTTTTGGGTTCAGTCCATTCAACTTTTTTGTTGTGTGTTTTTTCGTGTTTTTTAATTTCAAGCGGTTTATCTGAGCGTAATCTTGTGTGGCAATCTTTGCACTCAACCAATGGATCTGAAAAATTTTTGACATGTCCTGAAGCTTCCCATACTTTCGGGTTCATAATAATTGGTCCTCTAATTCCAACTATATCTTGTCTTTTCTGGACAAATTTTTTCCACCATAGATTTCGAATGTTATTAAATAATTCTGTGCCCAAAGGACCGTAATCGTAACTATTGGCTAACCCGCCATAGATTTCAGAACCAGGGAAAATAAATCCTCTTCTTTTGCATAAAGAAACTATTTTCTCCATTAAATTGTTCTCTGATTTTTTCTCTTTCATAATTTTAAATTTTATTATTGAACTATTCCGCCACCAGAACCAGCCGAATCGTCTGGCAAGCTGGTATTTACAGATGAATTATTGCCTTGAGTAACTCCGCCAGTAAATTGGTCTTCCGCAGAAACACTTGCCTCGCCAATGAGAGGAGCTGCGACTCCTTTTTGAGATTCGTCTGGGGTTAAAGAAACCTGAAAAGAAACAAAGGGAGCATTGCTTACAACTCCTGTGCCAGCTGTAATAGTTGCTCCGCCAGATATATTCCAAACTATTTCTCTGCTATTATTATCAAATGAAAAATTTGGAGATTCTGTCTCTGGCATAACTTTGCCAGTCAATTTTACATTTTGAGGCAAAACCGCTCGAACTTTTGCATTTTTAATGTCATTAAAATAATTTTTAATCCCCCAAGTTATTGTATAAGTTGTTTGAACTCCCGCTTTTGGAGGGATGGGACCTGAATTTGTAATTCCTGCTTGGTTTGAATAATATCCTTTTTGTAAAATTTCTAATTTTGAATTAACTTTCGTTTGAAACTCATCGCTAATTTGGGAAATATCAACTTTATTTTTTATTATTGTATTATTTTTATCCGAATCAGATTGCGTCCAATTATCTTTCAGTTGAACATCAAACTCAACTTTGCCCTCCTGCTGAGGAGCTAAATATCTTAATTCTGGCACCTGTTTATAGTCCCAGGCAATTAATCTGTCATTTGCCCTAACCTCGCCTGTTGACGATTTAATGCTTTGCGTATCTATGGCCGAACCATCTAATTTAGTTAATAAAAATAAATTATCAAAAGGGGTGGAACCGATATTTCTAAAGAAAATTTCATAATGCAATTTTTCTCCGGGAGAAGCAACATAATTTGGGTAACCGTTAATTCGCTGGGATATAAAAATTAAAGGTTCAACAATAGACACTTCTTTGCTTGTGTCTTTTATCAAAACAAATTCTCCGTCCAGCCACACGCCAAGCTTGGCCCCAAAGTTTAAATTTTGACCCGGGTCACCGGTAATTCTTCCATTAACTGTTATCCTCCCCCCCTGCGCTTTGTTAAGAGTTGGAAGTTTCCATTCAGCTTTATCTAGAGATGACGGATTTGAACTCTCTAATTGAAAGCCGGTTATAGAATCAATTTTCATACTAAGATTTTCTAAGGGATAATCTATATTGGAAAAATAATTAAGTGAATATTGTATTTCCTTTCCTCTTTCTACTTTTGAAGGTAAATCAAAATCCAATGTTATTGGAACAGAATTAATTTTTGTGGTAAAAGTTGTGTTAGATTCAAAACGAACAGTCAGATTTTTGGGCATATAGGAAAGCCACGCCTTGGCAACTTTTAAATCATTTTCATTGCCCAAAAGTCGCGTCTTAAATTTTACAAAATCCTCGTCGCCCGGATAAATATCTTTCAAATCTTGCGTAAATCTCATTTTACCATCCTCCGTCAGAGAATGGTCTGGCAATTCAAAAATAAGTTTTGGTTCTTGCAAAACGGCGTTTCCGTTGTTTTTATATTTAATAGTATACTCTATCTCATCTCCCATTTTAGCGGTATCTATCCCTAAAATTTCCAACTTTAAAACTTCTTTTGAAAAAACATTATTACGGTAAAGCCAGAGACCGAAAAAACCTCCGATAATAATTAATATTAGAAATATAAAAATAATTTTTTTATTCATATTGTTAAATTATTATAACATTTATATAGACTCTCTTAAATTATTTTTAGAAGAGTGGCTGGATAAAAAATAATAATAATCGTCTGAAATTTTTTTAAATAACTCTCGTGAAGAAATTCCTATCTTTAATTTTGATAAAATTTCCCAATCTTTTTTTAAAATCAATCTTAATATTTTCACAATATCTGAATTAATCTCTTTTGCTTCCATGTTAGAATTCAGACAATTTTTACAAATAATTCCTCCGTCCTTATTAGAAAAATAAAGATGGTTCGGATTTAAATTTAATCTACAAATAGTACACTTCTGAACTTCTGGATGATACCCTAATAGGGATAAAAAACTCCAAAGAAAATAACAATAAGTCAGATGAATATCAAAAATCTGCGGCGCTGGGCTATTTAATTTATCAAATGTCTCGCTTAATAAAATAAAAATATTTTCGTCTTTTTCTTGCCCTCTGATAAAATTATCTAAAACTTCGCTTATTTTATAACTAATTTCCAACCTGCCGGGATTTTGCATTATATTACTAAATTTTTCTATTGCAACTGTATCTGTAAGAGTTTTACGATTTTTGCCTTGAATAAACTCAATTTCTGACAAAGAAAAAATTTCTATTCCCCCTCTTAATTTTGAGGTTATTTTCCGTATGGCTTTACCAAAAACTTCCAGTCTTCCGAATTCGCTGGTAAAAACCGAAAAAGCTCTGTCCGCCTCAAATATATCTTGTTTTTTAAAAATAAATCCCTGTGTTCTATAATAAACAGCCATAGTTTTCTATTTTTTATCCGTACCGTCTGTTTCTTC
>CAYXRV010000044.1:0-3701 GCA_964466215.1 uncultured Candidatus Saccharibacteria bacterium | reverse complement strand
TCTGGAATCATCAGAAACTACATTTGTCGGATAACCCACTTCAAAAAACACTTTGGCGGGAATTGCATGGGAAGAATATGTTGTAAGCTTCTCCGACCTTTCCTGCTGTATCATCTGCCAAAAAGTATTTGATGTGGAAACAACACGGGTAAAGGCCGATGCTGACCAAATATTATTATTATAAACAGGAATCGGCTGATAACTCGCCCTTTGCGAATTTTCTTCTGTTAGATAATACCAAGTCAAACAAGAAAAATACTTTGGATAAATTTTGGTATCAACATCAAAAGTGGAAATTAAAAGATTTTCGTAAGGAATTTTTAAAACATCAATTATTTCTTCTTTGGCTCTTTTGCCAGCATAAGCGACATTAGACCCTTTGCCGGCTATTTCATTTTCAATATTATTCGGATGAACAGTTATTAAAAATTTAAAAAATTTGAAAGCATATTCTTTTTCAATGGAAATTGCTATTTCTTTTGCTTTTGCTCCCGCCCTCTCTTCTATGGCCAAAACAACCATTAATTTTTCTTTTGGATAATCTGAATTTACCAAAGAATCCAAGCTTTCTTTTATAATTTTGGGGTCTTCTTTATATGTCGGTAAAATTATTAAATGATAAATATTTTTCCAGTCTTTATTGCTAATCTTATTTAATTCCTGCATCCAGCCCATTGAGAGGTGTTTTTTTACTTTATAATATCCTGCCACCTGGTGTATGGAAAAATAAATAATCCTGAATAAATAATAAAAACAAAAACAAATTATAAAAATTGCTATCTGGGCCGGAAACAGCCAAGACAAAACAAGGACTCCCAAAAGAGTCCCTAAACTAATTAATCCTGGCAGAATTTCAAAAAAACGGTATAATTTTCTTTCCTTTAAGTCCTGAATATCAGATGCCTTTGAAATATCCAAGTAATTTATTTGATTCATGTGCCGCTACGGGGAATCGAACCCCGATTACCAGATTGAAAGCCTAGTGTCCTAGCCGTTAGACGATAGCGGCATATATAAATTTACTTAAATATTAGCTCAAAAATTGAAAAAAGGCAAGGTTTATTGTATAAGTAATACATGAAAATTTTGGCCATTGAAACATCTTGCGATGATACCGGAATATCTATTATTAAAACACCTCAAAAAAAGGAAAGCGGTTTTAATGTTCTTTCAAACATTATTGCTTCCCAAATAGAAGTTCATAAAAAATATGGTGGAGTTTATCCAATGATGGCAAAAAGAGAGCATCAACTCAATTTGCTTCCTGCTTTACAAAAAGCGTTAAGGGAAAGTAAATTGTTAAATTTTAAATCCCAAATTTTAAATCCCGAACAAATTGAAAAATTAAAGAAAATACTGGAAAAAGAAAATAATCTTTTTGACAACTTAATTAAATTTTTGGAGAAATATGAAAAACCTAATGTTGATTTGATTTCAGTAACTCAAGGCCCAGGGCTGGAACCATGCCTTTGGGTTGGAGTAAATTTTGCCAAAGCGCTTTCTTTTTTCTGGGGGATTCCGGTTGTTCCCGTGAATCATATTGAGTCGCACATACTTGTCAATTATTTAAAAAATAAAACCATAAAATTTCCGGCTGTTTGTCTGATTGTTTCCGGAGGACACACTCAATTGGTTTTGATGGAAGGCATTGGTAAATATCAGATACTGGGCGAGACAAGAGACGACGCGGCAGGCGAATGTTTTGACAAAACGGCCAAAATATTAGGGCTTGGTTATCCAGGAGGACCTATAATTTCAAAGCTTGCTTTGAAAAATAAAAAGGCAGAATCCTTTATGCCAAGGCCAATGATTGGGACAAAAGATTATGATTTTAGTTTTTCCGGTTTAAAAACCGCTGTTTTGTATCATCACAAAAAACAATCTGTAAAAACACAAAAGTCAAAAGAGTATATTGCGCAGATGTGCGCCGAAATCCAGCAGGCAATAATTGATGTTTTGATTAAAAAAACTATGAAAGCGGCCAAAGACTATAAGACAAAAACAATAATTTTGGGCGGAGGGGTTTCGGCAAATTTAGAATTAAAAAAGCAGTTGAAAGAAAAAATCAAAAAAGACATTCCGACCTGTGATTTTCTGGTTCCTGAACCGATATTATCCACCGACAATGCCTTAATGATAGCCATTGCCGGATATTTTTATAAAACCAAAACTGAAAATTGGAAAAAATTGACGGCTAAATCAAATTTACGAATAGACTAAAAAATGATAAGATAAGAAAGAGATGAAAATATTTTTTTATTTTCTCATCTCTGTTAATTATGGAATTATCAAAAGCTTACGAACCAAAACAAGTTGAAGATAAAATTTACCAACTCTGGGAAAACAGCGGTTTTTTTAATCCCGACAAACTGCCCAAAAGGCATAAAAAACCCTACGCAATTGTCATTCCCCCGCCAAATATTACCGGCGAGCTTCATATCGGACATGCTTTAAACGCAACAATTCAGGACATTTTAATAAGAAGAAAAAGAATGCAGGGATACAAAACATTATGGTTGCCGGGAATTGACCATGCCGGAATTGCCACCCAAAACGTTGTTGAAAAAAAATTAAGAAAAGAAGGCATATCAAGATTTGATTTAGGCAAAGAAAAATTTATAGAAGAGGTTTGGAAGTGGAAAAAAGAAAATGAAAATACAATTTTAAATCAATTTAAAAAATTGGGGTCGTCATGCGACTGGTCAAGAACAAGATTTACAATGGATAAAAATTATGAAGAAGCGGTGAAAGAAGCTTTTTTGCAATATCACAAAAAAGGCTGGATTTATCGGGGAAAAAGAATCGTAAACTGGTGTTCAAGATGCGCGACCAGTTTATCTGACTTGGAATTAGAATACACGGAACATATCGGAAAATTATGGCATATCAAGTATCCTATTGAGGGAGGCGGAAGCATCACAGTTGCCACAACAAGGCCCGAAACAATGCTGGGAGATACGGCTGTGGCAGTAAATCCAAAAGACGAGAGATATAAAAATTTAATTGGCAAAACTGTAATTTTGCCTTTGACAGAAAGAAAAATACCAATTATTGCCGACCAATTGATTGATAAAACTTTTGGCACGGGAGCCGTGAAAGTAACACCAGCCCACGATTTGGTTGATTATCAAATTAGCCAAAAACATAAATTAGAATCTATACAAATTATAACCGAAAGAGGCAAAATTTCAGGAGAAGTTCCCGCCACTTATCAAGGGTTAAAAGTTTTAGAAGCGCGAGAAAAAATTATTAGCGACCTTAAAAATCAAAATTTATTGGAAAAAGAAGAAGATTATACCCACCAAGTTCCAAAATGCTACAGGTGCAATACCACCATTGAGTTAATCCCTTCTTTGCAGTGGTTTTTAAAAATGAATGAACTGGCAAAATTAGCTAAAAACCCCGTAAAATCAGGGAAAATAAAATTCCATCCGAAATCTTTTGAAAAGCTTTATCTTGACTGGCTCAAAAATGTAAAAGACTGGTGCATTTCGCGGCAAATATGGTGGGGACATAAAATACCAATCGACGGGGAAGAAAGCGTTTTGGACACATGGTTTAGCTCGGCTTTGTGGCCCTTCGCAACATTGGGCTGGCCCGACAAAAAAGCAAAAGATTTAAAAACTTTTTACCCAACAGCTGTGCTATCTACCGCCAGAGATATTATAAATTTATGGGTTGGCAGAATGATTTTTTCCGGT
>CAYXRV010000043.1:0-3702 GCA_964466215.1 uncultured Candidatus Saccharibacteria bacterium | reverse complement strand
AGACTGTTGCAATAGCCGCTATGCGACTCCTCCAAAATATAACTGCGGAGGAGGTGGGACTCGAACCCACAAGCCCCTTGCGGGGCAGAGATTAGCAATCTCTTGTAATAACCATTATACGACTCCTCCATCAATTGGCTTTTATTCTACACTTTCGAGCCAGTTAAGTCAATTTGACTTTATACGTATTTTGTTATAATTTTAAACAAGAACCTATCCCAGAAAAGTCCCCGTCGTTCAGTGGATAGGACAATAGATTGCGGATCTATAAACAGAGGTTCGAATCCTCTCGGGGACACACAAGCGATACAAACAAAAGAACTGCGTAGTTCTTTGAAAATATGAGTACTGTCTTCCATCAAGAAAGGAGTGCATTGGCAAAAAAAACACAACGAAGAGGAGCAGAGTCATGAACGAAACAAAAAAAATCCAGACCAATCGGTGTTTCGTTAATAGTTCTTTGGAAACCCCCAAACAACAACCCGACGACCGTCAAAAAAGAAAGGAGCAAAAAATCAAAGAGGCTATTTCATCTGCCACGCAAAGGAAAAAAATACATAAGCAAATCGATCTCCTGCTTGAAATGTGGCGCGGAAAACGGATTATCGACCTTCTGCCGGTAATTAAATTGCGCTATCCGCACCTCCTTGACGTGGCTCTTGAAAGAGCAAAAAAGAAACAGTACGAAATTGGAAGCAAAGACGCCATATTCTTGGCGGAGTTTGAGGCTTCCCTCAAAAAACCCGAGTAACCGCGCGCATCACAAGGCGCCATTTTCAAAAATTGAAAATGGCGCCGTTTTCTTTTTGCTCAAAATGAATTAACATTCATAATATGGAGACATTATCTTTATCAACACTTATTCAAGATGCGCCGAAAATCGGCTCGGTATATCAAAAAAGATTAAAAAAATTAGGAATTAAAACGGTTCAGGATATTCTTTTTCATTTTCCCAGCCGTTATGATGATTTTTCGGACATAATTCCAATAGTCGAAGCTCGCCAAAAATTGGCAAAAAATGTTTGCGTGCAAGGAGAGATTACAAAAATAAAAGATACCAGAACTTTTAAAAAATGGATGAACTTAACAGAGGCCGTTGTGGAAGATGAAAATTCTGAAATCAAAATTAT
The DNA here is from genome assembly GCA_964466215.1 of uncultured Candidatus Saccharibacteria bacterium. Lineage (GTDB taxonomy): Bacteria > Patescibacteriota > Minisyncoccia > Minisyncoccales > Staskawiczbacteraceae > JACPYG01. The sequence goes on along the minus strand of CAYXRV010000043.1, from coordinate 2,572 downwards.
CTGGTTTAATCAGCCATATATAACAAAAACACTGAAAGAAGGCGATTTTGTTTGTCTGGCGGGCAAAGTGAGTTTGGGCAAAGAAGGTCTTTATTTAAATAATCCCGCTTACGAAAAAATCAACGAGTGGGCAAAAAATAGCAATCTAACTCACACGGGCAGAATAGTCCCGGTTTATCCTGAAACAAGAGGAGTCACCTCAAGATGGTTTCGCTTTATTATAAAACCGTTGCTTGTTAGATTTGTAAATATAATTCCAGAGTCTCTGCCGTCAGAAGTTATAAAAAAATACAAATTTCTGCCTGTAAGCGAGGCTTTGTGGCAACTTCATTTTCCGGACTCTTTTGAATCGGCCGACGCGGCCAAAGCAAGATTTTCTTTTGAAGAACTTTTTTTAATACAACTTTCTGTTTTAAAAGAAAAAGCAAAACTTATGCAAAAACAGGCGTCTGCCTGCAAAATGGATACCGGCCTAATGAAAGAATTTACAGAATCTCTGCCGTTTAAATTAACCGACTCTCAAAAAAAATGCAGTTTTCAAATTTTAAAAGATTTGGAAAAGTCTGCTCCGATGTCGCGACTCTTAGAGGGAGACGTTGGCTCCGGGAAGACAGTTGTGGCAACCATGGCTTCTTTGAGCGCTATTAAGAATGGTTTTCAGGTTGCGTTTATGGCGCCAACCGAAATTCTGGCAAAACAACATTTTAGGGAGGTATCAAAACTGCTTTCAAAATTTGATATAAGAGTGGGGATGCTTACAGGCAAAGACAGCCGAACTTCAGAAGCGGAAAAAGTCTCTGAAACATCCCGAAAAAATTTATTAGATGAATTAAAAAATGGGAAAATTAATATTTTAATCGGAACCCATGCTTTAATTCAAAAAGGAGTGGCATTTAAAAATTTGGCGCTGGTAATTGTTGACGAACAGCACAGATTTGGGGTCAACCAAAGAGCGGAACTTTTCAAGGGATTAAAATTAGTGCCGCATTTGTTGTCTATGACCGCCACGCCAATTCCGAGAACCCTGGCTTTAACTGTTTACGGTGATTTGGATTTGTCTTTAATAACAGAAATGCCAAAAAACAGAAAAAAAATAAAAACATTGATTGTGGAACCTCAAGACAGAAAAACAGCTTATGAACTTATAGAAAAAGAAGCGAAGGAAGGAAAAGGCATTTTTGTAATCTGTCCAAAAATAGAGTCTAAAAATTCTTTGGTAAATTCGGGGCAAAATATTTCCGCCGGCTCGGCAGGAGCTTTTGGTTCTTTTGTCCCCCAAAATTACCCGCTTGCGCGAACAGGTGATTTAAGGGCGCTTATTCAAAATGATGTGAAAGCCGTTAAAGAGGAATATGAAAAACTCTCAAAAAATATTTTCCCCGATTTGAGAATAACAATGCTTTACGGAAAAATGAAAGCATCCGAAAAAGAAAAAATAATGCTGGACTTTAAAAAAGGCGAAGTTGATATTTTAGTTTCTACTTCTGTGGTTGAGGTGGGAGTTGATGTGCCGAGAGCAACCGTAATGATGATTGAAGGAGCTGAAAGATTTGGTTTGGCTCAACTTCACCAGTTTCGCGGAAGAGTCGGCAGAAGTGATATGCAGTCGTACTGTTTTTTATTTACCACTTCGCCCGACCAGCTCAACAGAAAAAGATTAAAAGTTTTAGTTGATTGCGATAATGGTTTTGAGTTAGCTCAAAAAGATTTAGAAATTCGCGGGCCAGGCAGTCTTTACGGTTCCCAACAATGGGGAATCCCCGATATGGCAATGCAAGGCCTTTCAAATATATTTTTGGTTGAAAAGACCCGCGCAGCCGCCAAAGAAATTTTAGAAAAGGACCCCCAATTAAAAAACTATCCTCTCTTAAAAGAGAGGCTAAAACAATTTGAAACAAAAATCCATTTTGAGTAAAATTATTTTCGAACTTTTTCGGTAACCCAGAAACCCATATAGTTGCCGAGCATCAGGCGAATTTGGGCGTCTAGCGCCGGAAAAGCGCCGAAGACAATTAAGGTAACTGGCAAAAACATCCATTGTAAAAAAACGGATATTTTTTTAAATTGGCTCATACCCTTAGGTATTGGAGGCAACAACATTGTGCTTAAAATTGCAGAAACCATCATGCCAAACAAGGAAACCGTCATAATTCTGCTTGTTAAAATCGGCAAATTAAAAGATAAAACTGTAAGGTTAAAATTTTGACCGCCCAAAAATATCGGGAGCCAACCTAAAGCAAAAAGCAAAAGAGCGGCTGTTGCCCAAGACCAAAAACCATCAATGATTGTGTATAAATGAGAAATTTTATGCGAAAGAGGGATTTTATCATTCTTTAAAAAACCATAAAACATATACGGAATTTCGTTGCATCCCCACGCCCAGCGCTTTTGCTGTTTGTACTGATTGATTGCCGTTTTCCAAAAACCAGAGGCCATTACCGCGTCCATTGAAACCAAATAATAAATTGGCACCACTCTGTAATTGCCGTTGTAATAAAAATAAGCTCTCCAAAAAATCCTGGAATCATCAGAAACTACATTTGTCGGATAACCCACTTCAAAAAACACTTTG
>CAYXRV010000042.1:0-3831 GCA_964466215.1 uncultured Candidatus Saccharibacteria bacterium | reverse complement strand
AAAAGAGTTTGGCTAAATATTCTTTATATACCACCTGCACCCAGGTGCCGGGATTCCCTTTTATATATTCACCGATATTTTTTAAATCAACCAACTCGCCTTTCATTTTGTCTGTTTCTTTTATAGAAATATCCGGGCTATCTCCCGTAAAATTATAAACCAACCCCAAATGAACCTCCTCAACCGGTCTTGAATCGTCATTCAAAATTCCAATCAATTTTTTTGCCAATAAATTTCCTTTAAATTCCACTTCTTCCGACCATTCCCTCATCATTCCTGCTTCCAGAATATTTTTACCGTCTTCAACATCAACCGGATTTATATGCCCGCCAACTCCTATTTGATAGCTATCAACCAATCTTTTTTCTCCCGCCGATTCCAAATATTTATAAATAAAATATTTGTCCTTAAAATTAAAAACAATATACGGAATTATCTGCTGAAAAGAAGAATCTGTTTCCACATCTCCTCTTCTTTTGAATTGGTAATTATTATTTATTAAGTCTAAATAATAATCCAAATTGTCTGTTTTCAAACCTTGCCACCTGCCTTTTTTAAAAATTATATCGGCTGGCACTACTAAAACTAATTCGTCATCTTTCATATTATAATACTTTATTGATTTTTGTATTCTCTTACTGTGTTATCCATTATGATAACTTGAACTCCGGCGTTATTAAATAATTCCATAGATTGAATATCGGCATGATATCTTTTTTGAGCAACAAGCCTTTTAATTCCCACTCTTACAATTCTCATTGCGCAATTATAACAAGGCATCATTTTACAATATATAGTGGCTCCTTCCAGCCTTATGCCATCTTTTGCCGCCTGCAAAATGGCGTTTTCCTCTGCGTGCAAAGTTCTCATGCAATGCTGAGATTGATGCCCGTCCTCATGAGTCACTGTTTTCATTAAATGACCTACTTCATCGCAATGAGGCTGACCTGGAGGAGACCCAGCATAGCCCGAAGTTAAAATCGTATTATATTGGCTCACAATAACCGAAGCGGCTCTGCCTCTATCGCAAGTTCCTCTTTTGCTCAATGGTTCCAATAAACCTAAAAAATATTCGTCCCATGTAGGACGCACGTATTTTGTTTCTTCTTCCATATTATATTTTAAATAATAATGTTAGATAATTCTACCATCGCCTTTTGAGAAACGCAAACAAAAATCACTCCCGTTACGGAGTGATTTTTTATCTTTTAATCTTTAACTTCAATTCCCATGTTTTTTGCTGTTCCAGCAATTATTTTCATTGCCTGCTCAATGTCTTTAGTGTTTAAATCTTCTAATTTTTTCTGGGCAATTTCTTTGAGCTGAGCTTTGGTTACCGTGCCAACTTTCTTTTTGTTGGGAGTGCCCGAACCCTTTTCAATACCAGCCGCCTTTTTTAATAATTCCGAAGCCAAAGGCGTTTTAAGTTTAAAAACATAAGTTCTATCAACATATATAGTCACTTCGGCTGGAATAACATAACCCATCATTTCTCTTGTTGCATCGTTAAACCTCTGGCAGAATTCGGCTATATTTAATCCGTGCTGGGCTAAAGCTGGCCCAATTGGAGGAGCCGGAGTTGCCTTGCCTGCCGGAATTTGTATTTTTACAACTGCTTTTATTTGTTTTGCCATAATTTTTTATTTATACTTTTTTAATTTGCAATGAATCAAGCTCCACCGGTGTATCTCTGCCAAACATGTTTATCAACACCTTTATCTTGCCTCTTTCCTGGTCAATTTCTGAAACTCTGCCCTCAAAACCCTTAAATGGTCCGTCTGTAATTTTAACGTTGGCTCCAATTTCCACATCAATTGTGAATTGCGGTTCTGTTCCAACTTCCATTCTTTTCATCAAGTCGTCAATATCTTTTTTCGACACCGGAATTGGGGTAGTTTCGGCTCCCAAAAATCCTGTTACCCTTGGAGTATTCCTAACCACATACCATGAAGCATCGTCCACAATCATTTCCACCAGTACATAGCCGGGATAAATTTTTTCTTCAATTGTTTTTCTTTTTCCATTTTTAATTTTTATTTTTCTTTCTTTGGGAACAATAACATTAAAAATTTTATCTTCCATGCCCAAGCTCTCAATCCTCTGCTTAAGGTTTTTGGCAACTGCGTCTTCGTACCCGGAATAAGTATGTATTACATACCAATTTTTTTCTTGTTCTATTACTTGTTTTGGCATAACTTTATTTAACTAAAAATCTTTTTATAAGCTCTGTGAAAAAATAATCCAGCCCGCCCAAAAAGGCAGACACAATTATAATAACCGCCAACACAATCATTGTGTATCTAAAAGCTTCTTTGCCTGAAAGCCAGCTAACTCTTTTTAACTCAATATAAACTTCTTTCAAAAAATGTTTTATTTTTTCTATGATATTCATTTTTTTGGTTTTTAAAACGGCCTCGTCGGCCGCTTATATATCTACCTATATATTAGCCGACACAAACAAACAAGTCAAGCCTTATCTATGCCTCTGAAATCTTCGTGGATTTTTTTGAAAATAATGTTTTCCTTTATGGTCTTCTCGCCCAGGCTGAACAGGACGGTGAACCGGAAGTTCCGGTAATTGCGAAATTTTAAGCATAGACTGTATTAGTCTTTCTATTTCCCTTATTTTATTCCTCTGTTCCAGCATCACAAAAGAAATGGCGCGACCCGCCATGCCAGCTCTGCCTGTGCGTCCTATTCTGTGCACATAATCGCCGGCAGATTCCGGAAGGTCATAATTAATAACCAGCTCAATACCTTTTACATCTATGCCGCGAGAGGCAATATCGGTTGCAACAAGCACTCTGTATTTTCCAGTTTTAAAACCGTCTAAGGCTTCTCTCCTTTGCATAAGCGACCTATTAGAATGTATTTCGGCCGCGGATATTCCCATATTTCTAATATCGCGGCATATCTTTTTTGCGCCAAATTTAGTGCGGCAAAAAACCAAAACGCTTCCTTTGTATTCTAAAAGTAATTTATCTAAAAGCCTGTTTTTTTGGTCTTTTTTAACAACAAAAAGCTCGTGTTCAACTTTTTCGGCCGTAGTTCCCGGGCGGGTTATTTCCACTCTTACGGGAAGTTTCATATGGCTAGTGGCAATTTTGACAATATTTTCCGGCATTGTTGCCGAAAATAGCATAGTTTGCCTGTCTTTTGACGTCACCTGCAATATTTGTTTTATTTGCGGAGCAAAACCCATATCAAACATGCAGTCGGCTTCATCTAAAACCAAAACCGCCACATCGTGAAAACTCAATGTTTTTTGCTGTAAATGGTCAATAACTCTTCCGGGAGTGCCAATTATAATATGAGGCCTGTTTCTAATAGCTTGCACTTGCTGGCCCATTGAGGCTCCGCCAATCAGCACAGCTGTTTTTAATCCAAAAGGACGCCCTATTTTCTGCAACATTTCGTTGCTTTGCAAAGCAAGCTCGCGAGTTGGCAAAATAATTAGTCCTTTGCCTTTGTTTGATTGCAAAATACGCTGAATCATTGGAATTCCCAAAGCAAGAGTTTTGCCGGTGCCTGTTTGGGCGATGCCAACAATGTCTTTTCCTTCTATGGCAATAGGAATCGCTTTACGCTGTATGGGGGTTGGAATTTTAAAATTTAATTGCGCCAACACTTCAAGCATTTTGGGAGCTATGCCAAGACCGCCAAAACCATGTTCTGGATTACCGCTTGGAGAGTGCTCTGTTTTTGTATTTATCATATATGTCTTAATTATACACCAAAAATTATAACTTGTCAAACAAATAAAGCCCTCTCAGGGCTTTATAAAATATTAACGGGGGAGGAAATAATTTAAAAACTAATACCAGAGCTCAT
>CAYXRV010000041.1:0-3845 GCA_964466215.1 uncultured Candidatus Saccharibacteria bacterium | reverse complement strand
CCCGGGCAATTGCCAATCTCTGCTGTTCTCCGCCGGAAAGTTCATTTGGAAAATTATTCATCTTTCCGGAAAGTCCAATTAGGTCAAGAATTTTTGGCACTTCTCTATCTATCTCTTCATTTTCTTTACCTTCCACTTCCAAAATATATGCAACATTTTCATAAACCGTTTTACTATAAAAGAGTCTGTAGTCCTGAAAAATACTTCCAATTTTTCTTCTTATGTCTTGAAGGTCTGTGGTGCTTATTTCATTAATATTTACATTTTGGAAATATATCTCGCCCGAAGTTGGCGCTTCAAATCCCAAAAGCAATTTAATTAAAGTAGACTTCCCTGCTCCCGATTTACCAACAATAGAAACAAACTCTCCTTTTTCCATCTCAAAAGAAACATTCTGCAAAACAGTCGTGCTTGGAGAATAAGTTTTTGTAACGTTTTTAAATTGAATCATTTTTATATTTAATTTCAGCTTCTAGAAATTCATCAAGCTCCCCATTTAAAACTCCTTCTGCGTCGGATGTTTCAACTTGTGTTCTTAAATCTTTCACCAATTTGTAAGGATGCAAAACATAAGACCTGATTTGATTTCCCCAACTGGCCGAAACTGCGCTACCTTTTATTTCTTTTAACTTTTTGGCGTGTTGTAATTCATGAAAGGCGTAAAGCCTAGCGTATAAAATTTTCATTGCGTTTTCTCTATTTTTGCCCTGCAATCTTTCTGATTGCGACGAAACCACAATGCCCGTTGCCAAATGCGTAATTCTTATTGCAGATTCTCTTTTGTTAACATACTGACCTCCGGGACCCGAAGCCCTGAATGTGTCTACCCTTAAATCTTCCGGCCTTATTTCTATTTCAATGTCTTTTTCCTTAATTTCTGGCAAAACTTCAACCAAGGCAAAAGAAGTGTGGCGGAGTTTCTGCGCCGAAAAAGGAGAAATTCTTACTAATCTGTGCACTCCAGTTTCTCTTTTTAAAATACCGTAAGCGTAATTTCCTTTTATTTCCAAAGTTACCGATTTAATTCCTATTCTTCCTTCGGGCCCGCCTCCCTCACCAAACGACTGATGCAAAACAAAAGCTTCAAATCCCTTTTTGGCGCAGTATCTTTCATACATTCGCAAAAGCATTGTTGCCCAATCTTGTGAATCTTGCCCTCCCGCTCCGGCAAATATTTCTAAAATCGCATTATTTCTATCGTACTTTCCGGAAAGAAAAGTTTTTATTTCCTGCTTTTCAATATTTTTTTCTAATTTATCAAACTTTTCTTCCAATTCCAATTTCATTTTTTGGTCGTTTCCAACTAGCTTCTCTAATGCTTCTATTTCTTCCAGCTCCTTTTTTATTTTTTCAATACTTTCTACTTCTTCTTTAATCGCCGATATTTCTTGTTGAACCTTCGTGGCAGTTTCTTGGTCGCGCCAAAAATCGGGAGACATTGTTTGATTTTCTAAAATCCTTAATCTTTCTTCATTCTCTTCAATATCAAAGACAGTCCATCAGGTGATGGAGTTTATTTTGTAGCTCTTCAATTTTACTGACTTTTTCAATCATTTAATTTATTTGTTTATTATTCTAATTTATCACAATTCTGAAAACAAAAAAAGACTCAAGGGGGTCATCTAAAAAAATACTGGCTTTAATATTTTCTGGAGCCGAGAGTGGGATTTGAACCCACGGTCTATCGCTTACGAAGCGATTGCTTTACCACTAAGCTATCTCGGCAAACTGTATGGAATAAGCTGAGTACACTGGTAAAATCTAAACAAATATAATTAAATTATATTAATAGCTATTGTTTGTTTATTTTTTTACTAATTTTTTCAAAACTGTCCACAAAAAAGATGGCTTATTATTATATAAAATCTCATTGACAAACTTGTCAACATCATTTAAATATGGCAATAATGCTTTACCCCGATTATTTTTAATTTGTTCTATAATTTCTTCTATTGTGGAATTTATGAAAACTTTTTTAAGAAGCGGGTGGTCTTCAAAAAAGTATTCTTTAGTCAACGTATCAATATCTTTTGGGTGTATCTGATAATAAAAATACACAAAATCCCAGCTTCTTCTTATTCTTTCGCATTCATAATCTTCCCACAATAAGCGTTTTGTAAATTTTAAATAAACTATGTAAATAATTATTAAAAATAAAACAGTGATTAAAATAAATTCACTCATAATTGTAATTTTTAAAATTAATGATATCAACTATTCTCGCCTCCACGCCAAATTGCCAAGCGAGAGAGGGGAATCGAACCCCCATCTGTTCCTTGGGAAGGAACTATTCTACCATTGAACCACTCTCGCATATTTAATCATAAAATGTTATTTACCAAAATTTATTATTTTTTGCCAGGTATTGCTAATCAATTCTGTCCAATTTTTAAAATTAAAAAAATTATTGTTGGCATTTGTTTCTTCTTTCTGTTTTTCTTTCGGCATAACAAAAGAAATTACTTTTTCGTCTTTCATTTGAAGGTCTAGTTCTTCTCTGGCAATTTTTTCTATGTAATCTTTATCATCTGCTCTGGCTATACCCTGCTCTAATATGTCATTCTTTTTTTGTATGCTCTGGATTTTTTCTTTTAATGTATTTATCTGAAAATCAAATTTTTTCTTATCTTTATAGACTTTAATGTTTGCGAAAATCAAGAATACAATCACTATTAAAATAAAAATTTTAACAAAAGGAGATGAAAAAAAACTGGCGGGAGTATTGCTATTTTGTTTTTTCTTGAAATTTGATATCATTATGTTATGGCAAAAATAAAATCAAAAACAGTCTTCAAAGTGGTTTGGATTATATTAATAAGCCTTGTCGCTTTAAGCACAATCATCTGGTCTGCCGCCCCTCTTTTCTCAAGATAGACCTAATTTATATTTTAGCAGTTTTAATATTTATTTTCAAATTTAAAAACCTTGATTTGAGTCAGGGTTTTTAAAATATCCTTAATAACACTCATTAAGAAGCCCCTATATTTTTTGTAGTAGTTTCGTAAATTAACAAGATTTTTTTCACTCTATCTAAATCTATTTTATAGTCGGGATTATAAACTATAGAATTTCTAATTTCATGAGCTTTTAAAATTTCGTCTAAGTTTGGCAATACAATCTTTCCTGCATTATTAATTAATTCCTCAAAACTTTTACCTGTAAATCCCCTGTCTTCCAGCATCTCTCTTAAAAAATCGTCTGCCTCTATTAAGGCAAGTTTGTATTCTGCTTCGGCTCCGCTTTCTGCTCTTTTCTGAATTTTTTTCCAACGATTGGCAATTTCCCTAAGCCCATAGGCCTGCCATGAAATAAACTCTGTAATATCTTCAAAAAATTGATATTTTAAATAGCTGGAATTCGTCATAAAATAAATAACAGCTGCTAAAAAAAACATTGTGAAAAAAACAAAAATCAACTTTACCGGAAAAAGCGTATCTTGTAAATCGGGAGAAGAAATAAAATAAATGAAATCTTTTATCCCCAAAAAACTATAAATAGATTCCCATGTCATATTAATTTATTGTACCATTTTTTCTATTAGAGAAGCTACACTTAAAATTTTATTTTCTCCAAAGTGATTGCCAATTATTTGGAGACCTACGGGTAGTTTGCCAACTTTACCCACAGGCAACGACAGTCCGGGAAGCCCTGCCAAGTTTACAGAAACTGTATAAATATCAACTAAATACATTGAAAGAGGGTCCTCCAATTTCTCCCCCACCTTGAATGCGGGAAAAGGCGAAACCGGACAAAATATCAAATCTACTTTTTTAAAAACATTTTCAAAATCCTGCCTGATAAGATTTCTTACCTCTTCGGCTTTTTTATAATAAGCGTCATAATAT
>CAYXRV010000040.1:1971-3874 GCA_964466215.1 uncultured Candidatus Saccharibacteria bacterium | reverse complement strand
CTAATATTTTGATTTTTGCCAGAATGAAAGAAGAAATTAAACAAGGCAAAAACCTTGCGCTGTCCATAGAAGAAGGTTTTAAAAGAGCTTGGCCGTCAATCCGCGACAGCAACTTTAATTCTTTAATTGTTTGCGCTATTTTATTTATTTTCTCAACTTCTTTCATTAAAGGATTTGCTTTGACCTTAAGCATAGGTATTTTTGTTTCAATGTTTTCGGCAATATTTATAACAAGAATTTTATTGATGGTTTTTGTCGGCCCAAGATTAGAAAAATTTAAATGGCTACTGTAATTATATGAATTTTCCTTTTATAAAATATTCAGCGGTTTATTACACTTTATTTGGTATTTTAGTCATAGGGTCAATTTTGGCTCTTCTGGTTTTTGGTCTAAAATTTGGAATTGAATTCACGGGAGGCAGCACAATGGAAGTCAATTTCACAGATAAAAGACCCGCCAACGAAGAAATTTCAAAAGCCCTCGCTGGTTTTAATTTGGGTGAAATTGTTGTTCAGCCAACCGGCGACAAAGGAGTGGTTTTACAACTTAAAGGAATTGACGAAACCACGCATCAGCAAATACTTAAAAAACTTACAGAATTATCAAAAGTTGAAGAAAAAAGCTTTGAATATATAGGTCCGTCTATCGGCCAGGAATTAAAGCAAAAAACAATACTTTCTATATTTTTGGCTTTGCTAGCCATAACTCTTTATATCGCCTTTGCGTTTAGAAAAGTTTCCAGGCCGGTTTCTTCTTGGAAATACGGGGTTACTTCTCTAGTAGCTCTTTTTCACGACATTTTAATTCCACTGGGAGTTTTTGCTGTTTTGGGTAAATTTTATAATGTGGAAATAACGATTCCAATTATTGCGGCCCTTTTGACCATTTTAGGATTTTCTGTTCACGACACAATAGTTATTTTTGACAGAATCAGAGAAAATATTTTAAGAAAAGGGATGGGTCAATTTGAAGAAACAGTAAATTGGAGTTTAAATCAAACTATTGGCAGATCAATCAGCACGGTATTTTCTACTTTGCTTGCCCTTCTTTCCATATTCTTTTTTGGAGGCGAAACTCTCAAATATTTTTCCTTGGCCTTAATTATCGGCATAACTTCGGGAGCTTATTCCTCAATTTTTATTGCCAGTCCGTTATTGGTCAGCTGGTATAAGTGGAGTGATAAAAAATATAGACAGTCTTGACACAGCTTATTAAATATGGTAAAATTGAAAAACAGAGTTAATTATATAAATTTATGAGCAAAGTCAATTATTCGCAATTATATCAAAGGCTTACAAAAGGTCTTTCTCAAAAAACCAAAGATATCTTTGATCGCAGGTTTGGCGTAAAAACCGGCGAGCAGGAAACGTTGGAATCCATTGGTAAATCTATGGGAATTACCAGAGAAAGAGTCCGACAAATAGAGGAGGCCGGTTTTACTTTTGTTAAAAAACAAAATAAGGAAGCTTTAGATAAAGCATTTGGAGGCCTCGTTTCTTATTTTGAAGAAAAAGGAGGATTTAAAAAAGAAGATGTTGCCATTGAAGAAATTGGAGGCATAAACGCCAAGCCTTATATTTTATTTTTGTTAACTTTGGGAGAACAATTTTCCAGAGTTTGCGAGAAAAAAGACTTTTATTCTTTTTGGTCAACGGTTCAGAATCCAGAATTAAAAATTAAAGAAACTTTGGGAGAATTGGTTAAAGATGTTGAAAAACAGGGAAACCCTTTATTAAAAAAAGATTTTTCTGTCAGCTTTGCTTCAAAAAATAAATTGAATAAAGAATCATTGTTATCTTATCTTGAAATTTCAAAAAAAATTCAAGAAAATAAAGAAGGAGAAATTGGTTTGATTGAGTGGCCGGAAATAAAACCAAGAGGAGTAAGAGATAGAGCCTTTTT
>CAYXRV010000040.1:0-1961 GCA_964466215.1 uncultured Candidatus Saccharibacteria bacterium | reverse complement strand
GGTATTTAAAAAACATCAAAAACCTCTTCACTTTACAAAAGTGGCAGAATTGATTGATAAGTTTGAATATAACTTACCCAATAAAAAAACCTATCCCCAAACGGTTCATAATGAACTCATTAAGGATTTAAGATTTGTTTTAGTGGGAAGAGGAACATATGCCTTGCAAGAATGGGGATACAGTCCGGGAACAATCAAAGACGTAATCACAAAAGTTTTGGGAGAGAAAAACGAAGCTTTGCATAAAGATGAAATTGTAAAGAGCGTTCTTTCCCAAAGATTAGTTGCCAAAAATACAGTGTTGATGAACTTAAATAATAAAAAGTATTTTCAAAAAGACCAGGAAGGAAAATACTCTTTAAGAAAAACTCAGACAGCCTAATCCGCCAGCTGGCGGAAAAAAACAACCCCTGTCCAAGGGGTGTTTTTTATTGATTGTAAACTGTTATTAAGATATAATTATAAAAAAAGAGAATATGTCATATTTTTTAATAGGAATTAACATTTTATTCGCCGCCACTTTGATTTTTTATATAGTTTTCTTTTCTTTGGTTTATTATTGGCATGAAAAGAGAGCTACTTTTATAGTGGTGCCTATTATTTATACTTTTGAATTTTTTTTAGCAGGTTTTTTAGTTGTTTCTATAATCTCAATTTTACTGGATAATTTGCCTCAGATATTAAACACATTTATTAAATAATGGCTTCAAAATTACCTGCTCAATTATTTTGGTTGGAATGGGTCAAAAAAATAATTTGGACTCCTTTTTGGTGGGTAATTTTTATTTTATTTGTTTTTTGGGTGCCATTTTTAAGAGTTTGGTGGTGGATATTTACTCCATTATTTTTATCTATAGAATTAAGAACCCTTTATTTATGGTGGCTGGATTGGGATTTTGCTTACGCAAAAACAAAATGGCAGGTGCTGGAAATAATTCCTCCAAAAGAAGTTTTAACTCCTTTAAAAGCAATGGAAGATGTATTTGCGACAATATGGCCCATTTGGGACGGAGCAAATTGGAGAGAAAGGTGGTGCGATGGAGAATTAAGCAATTCTCCATTTTGGATGTCTTGGGAAATAGCCAGCATAGAAGGCAATATCCATTTTTATATCAGAATGATGGCGCAACACAGGGCTCATGTTGAGACTGCTCTTTATGGTCATTATCCAGAAATAGAAATTAAAGAAGTTTCAGATTATACAAAATTAGTTCCGCAAAATATTCCCAACGAAGAATGGGACCTTTATGGAGAAGATTGGGAATTAGTAAAGCCAGCCGCTTATCCCATAAAAACATACGAAAAGTTCTTTGAACCTCAAGGAGAAAGAATCTCTGCGGAAGAAAAAAGAATAGATCCCATAACCTCTTTATTGGAATTATTGTCAAAATTGGGGCAGGGAGAACATTATTGGATTCAGTTTATTACAGTGCCGGTTTTAGACTACGACGAGCCAACTTGGAGAAAAGAGGCAGAAGCAATCATCACAAAAATAGCCAAACGCCCGGAAAAAAAAGAACCAACCCTTATGGAAGATTTGACGTATATATTCAGGCAGGTAGCCTTGGGACCCGAAAAAGAAGGTTCGGGAGAAAAAGCGTCATATAAATGGATGGACCTCGCAAAATCAGACGAGGGAGAAAGAGAGATGGTAATGACTCCGGGGGAAAGAGAAACTATCACCGAGATTGAAAATAAAATAAAAAAACCGGTTTTTAGAACAGCTATTAGAGGCGTTTATGTTGCTAAAAGAGAAAACTGGAGGTCGCCCCACAAAGCGCTCACCAGGTCGTATTTTGCTCATTTTGCCACTTTGAATTTAAATAGACTTGGTTTTAGCGGTAAAACAAGGCCTAAAATTCATTATATTTGGAGAAATAGAAGAGCATTTTTACGGGCAAGAAGAATGTTTAAAAACTCTGTTTTAAGATTCCCATCGCTCTTTCCCGATAGACAAAGTA
>CAYXRV010000039.1:0-3912 GCA_964466215.1 uncultured Candidatus Saccharibacteria bacterium | reverse complement strand
CAGTTTATAACCCTGTGTCAATAGTATAAGGTAATGTATAAAATGGAAGATAAAAGAGTGTAAAAATAAATTTATGAAAGAATATAATAAAAATATCATTGAGCAACAAAAGTTAATAATAGAAAATCTGCAAATCCTTAATAATAAAATAAAAAAATAAGTTTATAAAATTATGCTACAATCTAAATTATTTTATAAAACAACAAGGGAAAAGTCTGCCGATACAGAATCGGTTTCTCACGACCTTTTAGTGAGGGCTGGTTTTGTAGACCAGTTGATGACCGGCGTTTATTCATTTTTACCGTTGGGAAATAAAGTTTTAAAGAATATTGAAAATATTATTAGGAAAAATATGGAAATGTCGCCGGTAAACGGGCAAGAGATTTTAATGCCGGTTTTGCAGCCAAAAGAAAACTGGCAAAAAACAGGACGCTGGGATAGCTTGGATATACTTTTTAAAATAAAGGGAAGTGGCGACAAAGAATACGCAATGGGTCCCACACACGAAGAAGTTGTGAGTCCGCTGGCAAAAAAGAATATTTTTTCATACAAAGATTTACCGGTTTCTTTGTTTCAGATTCAAGCAAAATTCAGAGATGAATTAAGGGCAAAATCGGGAATTTTAAGAACAAGGGAATTCTTAATGAAAGATTTATACTCTTTTCATGCAACCCAGGAAGATTTGGATAAATATTACGAAAAATTGGCAAAAGTTTATTTGAATATATTTAAAGAATGCGGAATTGGCAAAATAACCTATCAAACGCTGGCATCTGGTGGAAGTTTTTCAAAATACTCCGACGAATTTCAGGCCATTATTGAAGCCGGCGAGGATATAATTTATATCTGCAAAAAATGTAAAGTAGCAATCAACAAAGAAATAAAAAGTGAAAACGAAAAATGCCCAAAATGCGGCGCGGGAGAATTTGACGAAAAAAAGGCAGTTGAAGTCGGCAACATATTTAAGCTCGGCACAAAATATTCTTTGCCTTTTAATTTAAAATTCCGCGGCCAGGATGGCTCAGAAAAACCAGTTATTATGGGTTGCTATGGAATTGGTTTGAGCAGGCTTATGGGCGTTGTTGTTGAGGCAAGCCACGATGATAGGGGAATTATTTGGCCAAGAATAATAGCTCCATTTTTGGTTCACTTAATTGGCGTTGAAGATAATAAAAAAATCAAAACAGCCATAGAAAAAATATATAATAATTTGCAAAAAAATAAAATTGAAGTATTATATGACGATAGGCAAGTAAAATCAACAGGAGAAAAATTTGCGGAAGCAGATTTAATAGGAATTCCTTTTAGAATTGTAGTCAGCGAAAAAACTTTAAAAACAAATTCGGTTGAAGTAAAGGAGAGAGGAAAGGGCAAGGTTCAGTTGGTAAAAATCAGTAAATTATCTAAATTCTTAATTTAAAAATGTTTAAAAAATTACTTTCTTTTTTATCAATAGACATGGCCATTGACCTGGGTACGGCCAATTCTTTGGTTTATGTTAAAGACAGGGGAATAATTATCAATGAACCTTCTGTGGTGGCAGTTAATAATAAAACAGGTCAGATTTTATCTATTGGAGAAGAAGCGAAAAAAATGGTTGGCAGAACTCCTTCTTATATAACAGCTACAAGGCCCCTGGTAAATGGCGTTATTTCCGACTTTGAAGTTACAGAACAAATGTTAAAATATTTTATTGAGAAATCGGCTTCATCTAGTAAAAAAATATTTGGTTTGGGGTATTTGCCAAGAGTAATTATTGGCATTCCTTGCGGAGTTACGGAAGTTGAGAGAAAAGCTGTTCGCGATGCCGCAAAATCGGCCGGCGCCCGAACAGTTTTTTTGATTGAAGAGCCTTTGGCTTCGGCAATTGGAGCAAAACTTCCAATTCAGGACGCGGGAGGAAACTTTATTGTTGATATTGGCGGAGGCACAACAGAGGTGGCGGTTATTTCTTTGGGTGGAATTGTCACTTATAAAAGTTTAAGAGTTGCCGGCGATAAGCTCAACGATGATATTATACAATTTGCCCAGAAGGAATTTAAATTATCAATTGGAGAAAGAACGGCCGAATTAATTAAAATAAACATAGGTTCAACCATGCCTCTAAAAGAAAAAAAAGAAATGCCAATGAGAGGAAGAAATTTGGTTACAGGGCTCCCCGAAGAAGTTATTGTTTTTAACGACGACATCCAGCGCGCTTTGGATAAATCGGTAAAACAAATAATTGCGGCCATTAAAACAACAATTGAAGAAACGCCTCCAGAATTATTGGCCGATGTTATGACAAATGGTATTTATTTGGCGGGAGGAGGTTCATTGTTAAAAGGTTTAGACGCTTTAATTTCAAAAGAAACAAAAATGCCATGTAAAATTGTTGACGACCCGTTAACCGCGGCCGTAAGAGGAGCGGGTATGGCCCTGGAAAATATAGATACATTGTACGACGTTATGTTAAAGGATGAAGAAGGGGACACTCCTTGGTAAAATTATGATTTCAAAAGAAGAAGTAAAACATATCGCAAAGTTATCCAGATTGGAATTAACAGAAAAAGAAATAGAAGATATGCAAAAAAATCTTTCTGCAATTTTGGATTATTTCGATTCATTAAAAAAAGCTCCCAAATCTGTCAGTTCTAAAGTTTTGATTGATGGTTTGTCGGCAACAAGAGAAGACATAGTCGAAGCCTCAACCCGCGAAATGGCAGAAAAAATAATCGGAGCGTTTCCTGATAAAAAAGATGATTATATTAAAGTAAAAACCATACTTTAAATATGGATTTTTTAAAACTAACAATTAAAGAACTTCATTCGGGCTTAAAGAAAAAAGATTTTTCTAGCGCAGAAATTACGAAAGCTTATTTATCAGAAATTAAAAAAAATGATAAGAGCATAAAAGCTTATTTAAGAATAACAGAAGACTTGGCATTGTCGCAGGCAGAAATGGCCGATGAGCAAATTTCGGCTGGTAAAAATATAACTCATTTAACCGGCATTCCTTGCGCGATAAAAGATAATATTTTAGTTGAAGGTCAAAATTGCACGGCGGCTTCAAAAATTTTAGAAAATTATGTTGCTCCTTATGACGCAACAGTAATTAGAAAATTAAAAACAGAGGGAGCCGTAATTTTAGGCAAGGTAAATTTGGATGAATTTGCCATGGGCGGTTCCGGCGAAAATTCCGCATTTGCTATCACCAAAAATCCTCACGATAAAACCAGAGTAGCCGGCGGAAGTTCTTCCGGAGCGGCTGCCGCCGTTGCCGCCCAAGAGGCCTGTTATTCGCTGGGTTCCGACACAGGGGGCTCTATTAGACTGCCCGCCTCCTTCTGCGGAGTTGTGGGGTTAAAACCAACTTATGGAGCAGTTTCCAGGTCTGGCTTAATTGCTTTTGGTTCATCTTTAGACCAGATAGGACCAATAGCAAAAACGGTGGAAGACGCCAAGATTATTTTTAAAGCTATTTCCGGGAAAGACAAATTGGATGCAACTAGCAAAGACTATGCGTTTTCGGATTTAAATGTGGATATTAAGGATTTGAAAATCGGAATTCCCAAAGAATATTTTGTGAAAGGGATAGACCCGGAAGTTGAAAAAATAATTAAAGAAACAATTAAAAAAATTGAGAGTCATGGCGCAAAGATAATGGAAATTAGTTTGCCCAACACAGAGTTTGCTTTGGCTTGTTATTATATAATAGCGCCCGCGGAAGCATCTTCCAATTTAGCCAAGTTTGACGGCATTAAGTATGGATTGTCGGAAAATCAAAAAGATTTATTGGATGTTTATTTAAAAAACAGAGGCAAAGGATTTGGCCCGGAAGTTAAAAGAAGAATCATGCTTGGCACTTATAGCTTGTCGTCGGGATATTATGACGCTTATTACGGCAAAGCGCAGCGAGTGCGCACCCTCATC
>CAYXRV010000038.1:0-4037 GCA_964466215.1 uncultured Candidatus Saccharibacteria bacterium | reverse complement strand
ATTTTTCAACACGCCAAACCCACGGCCTACCCGAATTGAAAAATATCCTTATTTCGCCCAAAATTAAAGATTTATTATGGCGCAACTTTCCGAAGCCACACAAAGATTAATTACAAAATATAATCTTTGGCAACAATCTCAAAAACCAAAAGAAGGCGTATCAACTATTCATGTTGATGAAGTAGCTTCAAGAGTTGCCGCTTTTTACGAACATATAAGAACGATCGTTGACTGGAAAGAAGAACATTTAATGCGGAGGTCTGCCATTATTAGAAAACTAAAAAGAAGGTTTTTAAGTTTGGAATTGAATAATTATTCTGAAGAGGAAGATATTGCAGAACCTTTAATTTTAGAATTAATCCGGGGAGGACATTTCCCTAACGATAATATTGAAGAATCAAAAATATCCGATGTCAAAAAAATAATAGACAAATATATTTTTATTCTAAAAAACAGTCCCGAAAATAAAAAAGGCAAAGCCGGACTGCAATTTTACAACTGGCTTTTGGAGATTGCCGCTTGTGAAATAGAAGAAACTCTATCGCCATACACCAGAGAAACTGCTTTGATAAATTATATGTTTGACTTAATGAAAGAAAAAATATTAGTCAAAGAAGATATTTTTAAAAGAGAACTTTTAAGAGAAGAAGACAAAGATATACAAATATATATTGCCGTGCAACAGTCTCTTTTTAAATTTGATAAACCAATTATTAGCTATAATCTTATAAAATATAAATACCCCGAATGGCGGAACGCTGACGAAGATTTAATTTTAAAATTTGCCCAAAATATTTATAAAATTTGGGGCAAAATTGAAAAAGACCTATTGCATCCGCTAAATAAAAAGTTCTACGCAATCTGCGAAAAATATGACACTCCTTATCTGCTTTTAGGAGATATTTTGTCTCAAAAAAGCGCCATAGAAACCGGCAGAGAAATCCAAACGCCTGCCATGCTGGAACAGTTATTAAGGTCGGCTTACACTAAAAGATTATCAACCCTAAAAGCAAGGCTGTCTCGCGCGGCTATTTATTCTACTATATCAATTTTTATTACAAAAGTTCTTTCTTTGGTAATATTAGAAGTTATTTTGTCTAGAGTCATTACCGGTCATTTCAATTCAACAACCTTGTTAGTAGATGTTTTGCTACCCACTTCTTTAATGTTTATTTTAGTGGCCACAATCAGGCCGCCTTCAGATAAAAATTTAAGATTGGTGATAGTAGAAACAATGAAAATTGTTTATCAAAGCGAGAAAACAGATATTTATGAAATAAAAATCCATAAAAAAAGAGGGATTATCACCAGAATAGTCATTTCGCTTGTTTATCTTTTGGGCGCCTGTGTTTCTTTTGGGTCTATTTTCTGGATTTTTTATTTCTTTAAATTCCCTATTACTTCTATTGTTATAAACTTTATATTTATTGCCTTAATTATTTTTGCCGGTATAGCGGTAAGAACAAGAGCGCAAGAACTTACCATAGAAAACGACCGCGAAGGGTTTTTGAGCTTTCTCTATGATGTATTATTCTTGCCGGTTGCGGGAGTAGGACGATGGCTTTCAAACAAATGGAAAAAATATAATGCCATTGCCGCTTTCTTCAATGCCTTAATTGATATGCCATTTTCTATTTTTGTGGAATTTTTGGAAAGATGGCGATATTTTATAAAAGAAAGAAAAGAGGAAATCCGTTAAAATGGAAGCTAAAAACAAACTTATTGTAGTTTTAGGGCCGACGGCTTCCGGAAAAACCGACCTATCAATCAAACTCGCCAAAAAATTTGATGGTGAAATTATTTCAGCTGATTCAAGACAGGTTTACAGGGGAATGAATATTGGCTCTGGCAAAGTAACAAAAAAAGAGATGCTGGGCATCCCCCATTATCTTTTGGATGTGGCCGACCCCAAGAAGAAGTTCACCGTGAGTCAATATCAAAAATTGGCGCTATCAGCGATAAAAAAAATTTACGATAAAGGAAAAGTTCCTCTTTTGGTTGGCGGTAGCGGTTTTTATATTCAATCAATAGTTGATGGAATTATTATCCCGGAAGTTAAACCTGATTGGAAATTAAGAAAAAAATTAGAGGAAAAGAACAATGAGGAACTTTACGAGACACTCCTTGAAAAAGACCCCGCAAGAGCTAAAAATATTGATAAAAACAATCCTCGCAGGCTGATAAGAGCGCTGGAAATTATTTTAAAAACAAAAAAATCAGTTCCTAATCTTGAAACAAAAAGCCAATTTAATGTTTTAGAAATTGGCATTGCAAAAAATCCAGATGAACTCAAAGAACTAATTAATAAGAGATTATTAAAAAGATTAAAAGGAGGAATGGTGACTGAAGTAAAAAAACTTAAAGCTTCTGGTTTATCATTCAATCGTTTAAAGGAACTCGGATTAGAGTACCGTTTTGTCGCACAATGGATATTTTGCAACATGCGCTCCGCGGATATCGCAAAATATCGGAGGGTCTTTCGATGCCCCTTCTCATACCAAGAGATGATTTCAAAATTACAAAAAGAAATAGAGCATTTCGCCAAGCGCCAGATGACTTGGTTTAAAAGAGACAACCGTATTAAATGGATTAAAAATTACAAAGAAGCGGAAGAATTAGTCAAAATTTTCTTGAGCAATTGACCAACTTTTTCCGGATTTGCCGTGCCTCTCGTTGCCGACATTACTTGGCCCGCTAAAAACTGCAAAGCATTTTGATTTCCCGATTTATAATCTTGAACCGCTTTTAAATTTTTTGAAATTATTTCTTTTACAATTTTATCCAATTCCCCCTCATCTTTCATCTGCCTCCAATTATTGCTATCAATAATTGACGATGGGTCAGAACCGGTGTTAAACATATCTTTTAAAACCATTTTAGCAATTTTGCTTGATATCTCTTCTCTATAAATCATTTTAACAAACTCGGCAAAATTCTCTGGTGTAATTTTAAACTCAGTTTCCACAAATTGCTTGTTTTGCAATAATCCCTGAATATCTGAAACAAGATAATTTGAAGTAATTTTAATTATTTTTTTAAATTCATTTTCTTTTAAAGTTTTTCCGTTTTCGGCTTCCACCCATGCCCTCAATTCTGAAGCTGATTTTTCAAAATACTCGCTTAAATCTTTATTTACAATAAATATCTCAATTGCATTTTGGTCTAAGTTATATTCTTTTAAAAATCTTTCTCTTTTTTGCTCGGGCAATTCGGGAATTTCACCTTTTATTTTTTCAATAAATTTTTCATCAAAATGCAAAGCAGGCAAATCCGGCTCCGGAAAATATCTGTAATCATGAGCCGATTCTTTTTCTCTTTGGCTAAATGTTATTTCTTTTTTATCGTGCCAACCGCGGGTTTCCTGAATAACTTTTTCGCCCGCTTCCAAAACTTCTTTTTGCCTTTTAATTTCAAAATCAACCGCCTTTTCAACTGTTCTAAACGAGTTTAGATTTTTAATTTCAATCTTAGTGCCAAGGTTTTTATTTTTGCTCAAACTTATATTAACTTCCACTCTCATTTGCCCTTTTTCCATGTCGGCAGATGAAACTCCCAAATATTTTAAAATTATCTGCAGTTCCTGCGCGAATTCTCTGGCTTCTTTTCCCGAAGTTATATCGGCTTCTGTCACCAATTCCATTAAGGGAATCCCCGCCCTATTTAAATCAACCAAAGAATAATCAGCTCCTTGATGCATTAATTTACCCGTATCTTCTTCCAAATGTATCCTTCTTATACGAATTTTTTTGCCTTCTATTTCTAAATATCCATTTTCGCATAATGGCTGGTCATATTGTGAAATCTGGTAACCCTTTGGCAAATCGGGATAAAAATAATTTTTCCTGTCAAATTTTGAATCTTCTGAAATGTTGCAATTCAAAGCCAAGCCGGTTTTAATAACTTTTTTAATCGCTTCTTCGTTGGCAACCGGTAAGGTTCCGGGTTGGGCGGTGCAAACAGGACAAATGTTAAAATTTGGCCGTTTCTCGTCGGGGTCATTTTTACACGAGCAAAACATTTTTGAATTTGTTTTCAGC
>CAYXRV010000037.1:0-4294 GCA_964466215.1 uncultured Candidatus Saccharibacteria bacterium | reverse complement strand
GCACGGGGGCCTGCAGCTTATGAGACTGCCGAGGTACTACTCCTCCAAGGCGCGACGTATGACTTAAATCCTCGCTCCTGCCTTGTCATTCTAACATAAAAATAGATAAAAGCAACCGACTATTTTATTGGTTTTTAAATATCTCCAAAAATGCCTTTGTTGGGACTTGAACAGTACCTTTGCCTTTCATTAGTTTTTTACCTTTTTTTTGTTTTTCTAAAAGTTTTCTTTTTCTGGTAATGTCTCCTCCATACAAATATCCCGTCACGTCTTTCCTGCGGGCCTTAATTGTTTCTCTGGCCAAAACTTTCCCCGAAACAACTGCCTGCAACGGCACAGAAAATTGTTCCGGTTCCAAAACTTCTTTTAATTTTTCAACAACAAATTTGCCTTCTCTATAAACTTCGTCTTCAGAAACAATTTTAGACAAAGCTTCTTCTTTTTTGCCGGCAATCCAAATTTCCATTTTTACCAACTTAGCCGGCTTTAAACCCGACATTTTGTAATTCATTGACGCATAGCCTTGGCTTATGCTCTTTATTTTATCGTAAAGTCCGGTCACAACTCCCCGCAAAGGAATTTCATAAATTATGATTGCCCTTTCGGCAGAAAGATATTGCGTGTCAACATAAATACCTCCAAGATTTTTTAAAATTTCCATTAATTTCCCTAAGTATGTAGACGGCGTTATTATTTCTAATAAAACCCACGGCTCTTGAGTTTCTTTGATTTTTCCGGCATCCGGCCAATCGGAAGCCGAATAAATAAATTTTTCTTCTCCGCTATTATCAATAATTTTAAAAACAACAGACGGAGTTGAAATTACCAAATTTAAATTAAATTCACGGCGCAGTCTTTCCGCCACAATTTCAACATGTAAAGTTCCCAAAAATCCGACCGTAAACCCCCTGCCCAACGCTTCTTTTTTTTCTGGCTCAAAAGTTAAAGCCGGGTCGTTAAGTTTTAATTTTGATAAGGCGTCCTTCAACAAATCAAAATCATCGGGGTCTTCCGGATAGAAACTGGCAAAAACCATTGGCCTTGGTTTGTGGTATCCGGACAATGGCTCAATATTAAGACTTGGAAATTGAAATTTTATAATGGTGTCCCCCGCCCTGACTTTTCCCGGTTCCTTTATGCCAGTGGCAATATATCCTATTTCGCCGGCGTAAAGTTTGTTTTGAGGAGAACGACCAGGATTAAAATACCCCAATTCTTTTATTTCTGCCGGAGTGTTAGCGGCGAAAAGTTTAATTTTTTGGTTATTTTCAATTTCGCCATCCACGACTCTGATAAAAGCAATAATTCCTTTGAAGGCATCAAAATCTGAATCAAAAATTAAGGCCCTGAACGGTTTTTTTAGATTTTCTTCTTTCGGAGCCGGAATTCGTTCAATCACAGCTTTTAAAACTTGCTCAACATTCTCTCCGCTTTTAGCGGAAACTTTTAAAATTTCATTTTCATTAATTTTTAAAAGATTAACCAATTCTTCCATAACTTCCTGCACTTTTGCCTGTGGCAAATCAATTTTATTTATAACCGGAATAATTACTAAGTTTTGTTTTTTTGCCAATTCTAAGTTCGCTAAAGTTTGCGCTTGTATGCCTTGTCCGGCATCTACTAATAATACAGTCCCCTCAACAGCGGCCAGAGACCTGGAAACCTCATACGTAAAATCAACATGTCCTGGAGTATCAACCAAATTCAAAATATAATCTGTGCCCAAATAATTATAATTCATCCTGATTGATTTTAATTTTATGGTAATTCCCTTTTCTCTTTCCAGGTCCATGCTGTCTAAAAATTGGGGTTTCATTTTTTTAGATTCTATAGTGTGAGTCAAATCTAAAAGTCGGTCAGCCAATGTGGATTTACCGTGGTCTATGTGAGCAATTATTGAAAAGTTTCTAATGTTATTCATATTATTTTTTTCCATTCAAGAATCCCATTTGGCTAGATACTAAATTTTTAAGCGCCATTACCTCAGATGATTTAAAAATAAAAGCGACTGATAAATAAAACAAAAGCCCCAAACCGCCAGCTATGCCAGCCTGTAAAAATACTCCCCAAAAAGTTTCCAGAGTCATATAGTTGCTCAAAACCTGGCGGACAAAATAAGTAAATAATATTGTAAAAAAGGTAGCTGCTAAAACTTTACTCAATGAAGACACAATTTCTTTTATATGAAAATCACCGACTTCTTTTTTGAAGAAAAATAGCAATATTAATAATTGCAAAATAGCATCAAGAGAAATGGCAAAAGGCAGGCCAATCACGGCTAAGTTTTGCATCCCTTCAATTTTTAAAAACGTCAACAAGAACCCTGAAAAAATATTTTTAAAACTTAAAAGCCAAATAAAGAAATAACTAAATACTGCCGTAGTTGCCACGCTTATAATGCTAGTTATGGCCGGCACTCTTGTATTGCGTATTGAATAAAAAGCTTTTGAGATAAGATAAATTAAACCCTGGGCGAATAATCCAAACATAAATATTCCAAAACAGGCGGCGGTAAGCTTTGTGGCTGACCAATCAAACTTCCCGGCGCCGAAAGCAACTCTAACAAGATGAGCTCTCAAAAGAAAGGAAATAGCGCTTATGGGAACTATCAAAAAAATAATTTGACGGAAGACAGAAGAAAACTTTAAAAGCATTTCTTTTTTCTCTCCTTTTGAAAATGCCAAAGACAATGTTGGATAAACAGCAATAGTAAAAGGAACCGCCACTAGTCCGATTATTGGCAAAGACAAATCGTTGGCTAAATTAAAAATACCCACACTTCCAGGAATTAATGTTGAACCAATAATAGTAACAACAACCAAATTAATTTGAGACGCTGCCAAACCAATAGCGCGAGGCACGGTCAATTTTAAGGTTAGTAAAAAATCTTTATCCAAAAAGTTAAAAGTATTTTGGATTCTAAAACCAACTTTAAATAAAACCGGTAATTGGATTAAAAAATGCAAAAAAGCGCCCAGAACAATTCCATAAGCCAAACCAGAAATTCCCATTTTGGGAACAAAAAAAATAATACCGATAATACTTCCTAAATTATAAACAACGGGAGCTACGGCCGTTATTAAAAAACGCTGAAAGACCCTTAAAATAGCTGAAATTATATTGCTAATACCCATTAAAATCGGGCTCAACAGCATTATTCTGGTTAAAAGCACCGTAGCTTCTTTTTTACCTCCAGAAAAACCGGGCGCAATCAAAGAAGTTAAATTAGGAGCGAAGATAAATAGAAACAAGCAAATTATAACCAAAAACACCAAAGATAAATTTAAAAGATTTGAAAGATATTTAAAAGCTTGTTCTTTGCCTGAAACTAAATTCTTGGTAAAAATAGGAATAATTGCCACTCCAATGGCTCCCGTCATTAAAACCATCGCTATAAAATCTGGAATACGAAACGCGGTATAATAAATATCTAAATTGTTTCCAATCCCAAAATTAGCAGTTAATAATCTATCTCTCAACAGCCCTAAAACAAAACTCAAAAAAGAGAATATTGATAAAATAAAAGCGGCCAAACTAATGTTTTTGGTTTTGTGGCTGTAAAGTTTTTTTATAAAATTAATCGGCATTTCTTTTTAATTATCAACTTGGCGCAGTATGCCAATTGGTGTTTGCTCGCTTGTTTGTCCAAGCGGATTATCTTTTATGGCTCTTGCCACAAATTTTTTATCAAGTCCCGAACTCGCCCCTAAAATATTTACTCCGAAATCATTTGCGTCAACAATCGCAACAGGCGCTCTTAATTCCTCTGAAATTTTTTGCGCCACCTTATCTGCCATGGCCGGACCCTTTGAAACATGAGTATCATAAGGCGGTATGGCATATTCAACCGCTCCATCAATAGACCTCGCTTTGTTGCCCGCTATCACATAAAAAACTCCTTTAATTCCAAAAATTTTAAAGAAAGCTCCAAAAAAAGAAGCTAATAAAATCCTTAATAATCCCACTTCTTCAATAGCCAGCTGCATTGTTTCTGGCGACCCTAATCCTATGCCAATTGGAGTTTTTGTCACAAAACGTGATAAAAATTTTGCCATTCTTGTCGCATTTATTTCTTTTATGGGATACGACCTGCCTTGAGTTATAGAAACAACTTTTTCACCTATAAAAACAATGTCTTTGGGCTCGAGGTATCGGGCGGCATATTTTTTAACAATCAAAGATATATCTTTGTCTTCTGGTGTTATTAATTTTGTTTTTACGGGATATCTGGCAAATTTTTTGCCGTTAACTTCAATTATTAATTTTTTGCCAATATTCGGATTTAACTCCATAG
>CAYXRV010000036.1:0-4324 GCA_964466215.1 uncultured Candidatus Saccharibacteria bacterium | reverse complement strand
TTATTTCCGGTAAGCAATTATTTTGTAAATCTTTTTTCCACTTCCTGCCAATTTACTATATTCCACCATGCTTTTAGGTAATCGGTCCTTACATTTTTATATTGCAAATAATATGCGTGTTCCCATACATCGTTTCCCATAATTGCAAAGTGTCCATCGCTTATGGGATTGTCTTGATTTGCAGTAGACATAACCTGTAATATTCCATTTTTATTTTTTACCAACCATACCCAGCCAGAACCAAAGCGTTTTGCGCCCTCATCATTAAATTTCTGCTGAAATTCAGCAAAACTGCCAAATTGTTTTTTAATTTCTTCGGCCAATTCTCCCGACGGTTTGCCCCCTCCTTTTGGCCCGCCTTGCTGCGAGGTAGGCGACATTATTTTCCAAAACATAGAATGATTCACGTGTCCGCCTGCATTGTTTCTCACCGCCGTTCGTATTTCTTCTGGTATATTATTTAAATTTTTAATCAATTCTTCCGCGCTTTTTTCAAAAAGAGTTGGATATTTTTCAATGGCGATATTAAGATTATTAACGTATCCGGCATGATGTTTTTGGTGATGCAATACCATAATTTCTTCTGAAATATAAGGTTCTAAATCTTTATATACGTAAGGAAGACTTGGCAATTCGTATTTTTTTGTTTCCATAAATATTTTTTATGTTATTTTTTCTCTGATTCCCTCTCGGTTGACTTAACAAAATAAACAGTGGCCAAAACCACAATAAAAGTTATTAAAAGAGCGTATGTTAATTTAGCAAAAATACTGCCTCTGTTTAGCGGGAAAAAATATTCTATTGAAGTTTTTATGGCGTCGTTCCATGCAAGACCGACAACAAAACCGAAAGCCGCTAAGACATATTCTATTGTATGTTTTTTCACCTCATTTCTAATTCTTGATTCTTCTTCTTTTATTTTTTTTAACTTTGTTGTTATTGTTTTCATGTTTCAATTTTTTTATTTAATTTTATTTATTATCTAATAAAAATTTAGAGCGGTCAAATTTTACTTTCTTTAATTTTTTGTCTTATTTTTCCTACAAAATTATTAAAATAATAAAGATTATGAAAAGTTAGAAGACTAAAAACTGTTAACTCGCCCGCTCTCAATAAATGCGAAATGTAATCTTTTTTATAAACTAGGCAAACTTTACAATCGCATTTTTTATCCAATGGTTCGCGTTTTTTTAAAAATTTAACTTGTTTTAAATTCAACTTACTCTCGCTCGTAAAAGCAATTCCCCGTCTCGCATAATGGGTTGGTATTGTGCAATCAAACAAATCAACACCCGACCTCATGACCATTTCTATATCTTCTAAGTGACCGATGCCCAAAAGGTGGCGAGGCTTTTCATCCGGTAATTTATCAACAACCCAACTTATCATTTCAGACATTTTATTTTTATCTGAACCAAACTCGCCGCCTATGCCAAACCCATCAAAAGGCAAAGCTGAAATAAATTCTGCGCTCTCTCGTCTTAAATCTTTATATTTTCCGCCTTGCACAATTCCAAATAAAGCTTGATTAGTTCTTTTTGCATCAAGGCATTTTTTTGCCCAATTATGAGTTTTTAAAAGTGATTTTTTTGTGTATTCATAATCTGCCAAAGGCGGAGTGCATTCATCAAAAGCAAAAATAATATCGGCGCCTATTTTTTCCTGGATTTTAATAGATTCTTTTGGACCCAAAAATAATTTTGCTCCGTCTATCGGCGACTGGAAATAAACGCCGTCTTGTGTAATTTTTATTTTCTGGGGCTGAGTTCCCTCTTTTATAATTGTCTCCTTGTTATTCAAAGAAGGCTTTATAATTTTACCTACGCCAAAGTCTCTGCCAAAACCCAAGGAAAATACCTGAAACCCGCCGGAATCGGTCATTATTGGTTTTTTCCAATTCATAAACTTGTGAATTCCCCCTGCTTTTTCCAAAAATTTTTCGCCGGGTTTTAAATGTAAATGAAAAGTATTGGAAATCAAAATTTGAGAATTAGTCTCCGCCGCTTCTTCCGATGTCAAAGTTTTGACAACCGCCTGAGTTGCAACTGGAACTAAACACGGAGTTTCAACTACTCCGTGACTGGTTTCCAAGAAACCCAATCGCGCTCTGCTGTTTTTTGATTTTTTAAGAATTTTAAAATTTATCATTTTTAAGAGGAAATAAGGATATTTCCGCTTTAAAAGTTACGGCTGCAATATACCTTCCGTTTTTCCGTTAATGGATATAATAACGCTTTGAATTGTTTTAAATTGCAAAAGTGTCTGGGTTATTTGATTTCTTATCGCTGTCGTTCTGCAAGAACCGCCGACATTTTTTTCTAAATTACTGTCAAAATCAACCTTTGCCACAGTGTTTTCAATTGTTAACTTTTGAATTTTAACATCCGGACTTATGCTTGAAAAAAATCCGTCTAATATTTCTTGCCTTGTCGGTCCTTTTAAAAGTTCGTCTAAGGTTGCCCTAACAACTCCTGTTGTTTCAGAAATTCCCCTATCCACAGGAAAAACTTCTTTACAGGCATATTGAGGGTCCATGCTGTTATTATTGAAATAGAGCTTTACCTGAATGACGCCCGGTACAGTTTTAGTAATTCTTACAGGCAAAACAAATTCTTTGTTGTTTTGAGGCAAACCGCTAGGATTTTCATTATTAAAAACAAGCGTTCCTGAATCTATGTTGAGAGAAATAAAATTTAAAGTTGCTTGAAACCTTATGGACGGTTTCGTCCAGTCTGTCGTCGCCTTTAAAACTCCTTCTGCTAATTTATTGCCTTCGCTGTCCAACAATTTAACTGTTCCGACCTGACCTTCAAATCCGCTCCATCTGTTTCCAAAAACTGTTCCCTTGATTTCTAAAGGCGTGGATATTTCTTCGTCTGCCTTAGGAAAAAAAACTTCAATATTTGAGCCGTTTGTTTTGGGCAGTATTTTTGTCTTGTTCTGCTGCAATAAAACAAAAGCTCCGATAGATAGAGCCATTACTGCAACCATTAAAACAACCAAAAAAACTTTTTTCATGTATGCTTATATTAAGCTCTAAAATTAAAAAAATCAACCGAAAAGTTTTTCTTGACATTCGGTTTGGATTGCTATATAATAAACACGTTACCATAAAATACGATTCCGTATTTTATGGAATATCGTACTTTTACAGCCAAACCCACAAAAAGGAGAAAGACAATGAGTACTATGGCTAATTTCGCCCAAGTGCAGAGTAAAAACTTCCGACTGGTATTTTTTGTTTCACGAGATGAATTTAAAAAAGCGCTTCAGACTAAAGAACTCTACGCCATGCCCTACGTAAGGGGTCCATGCTCGCTTGTTGTTCCCGTAAAAATAGTTTCCTTGTTTAAAAAAAGGGGTGTAAAAATCCACCAAGTGTTAAAGCCTATTAATAAAGCTGAGCTTACGCCAGAACAGCGCGAAGACGTGAAAAAAAAGAAGGCATTTTTGTTCACATCTGATTCGGCTTATTTTTTTACCGACAAAGAACTTTCCAACTGGTTTATCGGTCTTCTAGAAAAAACTTATACCAGAAACAAGGAGTCCGTCCATGCCCCAAAACCCTTCAAGGGTTAAGAAAAAAGGAGAACTCGCGCGTCTTGAGAGACGCGTGCGGGTTACATTTTTTCTTGTCGCCCACAGGGAATCAGAGATAGAAGCCGTTGATGAAGTTATTGACTATCTTACCTCACAATATCTTTCGCTTTTTTTGAATAAAGAATGGGAATTACCAATAACTGGTTTTACTCATAGCGCTGTACATGATATCACGCTTCAAAAAGACCCGATTTTTATTGGCCGGTGGTGGTCCGACTACATAACTGACGAACTTCCAGAAATTACACTGTCAAAAGAAAATGTCGTATTATTTATTGTTGACTTACCGGCTATTGCAGAAGAATGGAAAACTGATGAAAACATTGCTTTTCTTAAAACTAAGATTTTTGAATTTTATAAAATGTTCGGAAGTCCACAAGAAGAAATTTGGATGGTCAAACAAGATATATATCGATATGCTTAACTTTCTTAAGCACAAAATTAAAACATATGTCTCAACTAAAAAGTTGAGGCTTTTTTATTCTATAGTATTGACTTATCATAGAAAGAGAGCATAATCAAAGTAGACAATAAGTCGGAGTATCTTAGTCAGTTTTTAATCAAAAAATTGAAGACCCAATAAGTAGGGCGGCTTAAAAGTCATAGCCCTGTTGTTTGATAATGTTCGTGACGAAAATTGAAGATTTTCGGGCGAAAATTACGAAAAACGAAGAGGCTTATCGGATTATCTGATAAGCCGACGAGATTTTGGTAATTTGCAGCC
>CAYXRV010000035.1:3751-4469 GCA_964466215.1 uncultured Candidatus Saccharibacteria bacterium | reverse complement strand
GAAAAACAGCGAGTAAATGATAAACATCATTATGCTCTGAAAAGAAACACCAACTGCCTTGCCAATAAAAATAGTAGCATTATCAACATCAAAGCCATCCCACATAGTTTTCACGTCTTTCCATACGTTGGCGCTCCAAGATCTTTCGAGATATCCGCCCGCATTAGAAAAGTAATGTATTATTATATTAGAGCTATCAATAAATATCCCACATATTAATAAGGAAAAATTGATTAAAAGAGCAACTATTATTAATTTGGGTAAAAGTTTTTTAGCTTGATATTCTTGAATCCTTAAAGTAGTCGCTATCCCAATAACAACAAATCCCAAAACAATAATCATATTTGCTAAATCCCTAACCATTGGCCATCCAGCTGCTACAACAAGATTTGCATCTGGACCAGTGATGTGTGTATAGCTTACAACTGTACTGGCGCTTAATGCCCACAGAAATAGCCCCCCCATCATATTTGCCAATGTGCCGAATATTATAACTCCCAAAAATGCCATTGCGAACACAATCGCTTCTAGTAATCCTTTTCCAGCGACTTCTAACGGTCTTTTAATTATACTCCAAGCCTTGTCTCCTGCAGTTGTTTCGTCGCCAGAAACTATGTTATAAGCATTATTTGCGGCACACAGTGTTGTGGAACCCGGGATAAAACAATACCACGGATCAGCAAAAGAGGTTTGCGGAATAATAATTCCACCTATTACA
>CAYXRV010000035.1:0-3741 GCA_964466215.1 uncultured Candidatus Saccharibacteria bacterium | reverse complement strand
CAAAATAACAAAAAATGTTATTTTTTTTCGTTTTAAGGCTACGGAAAGAAAATTTTTTAAGCCACTTTTAATTTTTTGAAGCATTGTAAATAATTTTAGAAATTGTTTTTCTATTATAACACATTTAAAAAATAGCAAGCAGTGGATAACAACTAATATCTAATAACTGTTTGTTAGATTTATCCAATCGTCAACGCTTAAGGTTTCGGCTCTTTGAGCTGGCTCTATTTTGTTTTTTGAGAGCCAGAGATTTATTTTTTGTTTATCTAATTTCAATATTTTTGCCAAGTTGTTGCCAAGTTGTTTTCTTGGTTGTGAAAATCCCGCTTTGACAATTTTAAAAAATAATTCAGCGGATAATGGGGGAATATTTTTATGAGGGGTAATTTTTATGATTGCCGAATCAATTTTTGGTTTGGGCCAGAAATTTTCTTTTTTAACATAAGATATTATTTTTGCCGTAGCATAAAATTGCACAGAAACAGCCAAAATACTCATCTTGCCCCCCACTAACTTTGGGTCGTGTGTTTTTTTTATTTTTTTATGTGTTTCATGCTCAACAAAGTTAGTGGGGGGTGAAGGAGGGTTGGCGCAAATTCTTTGAGCCACTTCTTTTTGAACCATTAACATCATAAATTCTGGCGGATATTTTGTTTCCAAAAATTTTCTGATTAATGGCGAAGTTAAGTAATATGGAATATTGGCAACAACTTTATAATTTTTAATTTTATAATTTTCAATTTTTAAAATGTCGTCGTTTATAATTTTTATATTTTTATAATCTTTTAGTGTTTCTTTTAAAATTTGGCACATATACCTGTCTTTTTCTACAGCAATAACTTTTTTAACAACATTTGCCAACTCGGCTGTTAATGTTCCAATGCCAGGGCCAATTTCTAAAACAGTATCTTTTGATTTTAAGTCGGCCGATTCAGTAATTTTTTTGAGCACCGATTTATTAACTAAAAAATTCTGGCCCATTCCTTTGGAGGGCTTTGTTTCGTATTTTGCCAGAAGTTCTTTTATTGTTTTTGAAGAGGATAAATCCATTCTCGTATCATATCTTAAAAAACCATCTACAAAAAGAGGTGTGGATAACTGGTTGACTTTAGGCCCTAGAAATGATAATTTTAAGTTAAATTGGTGAAAAAACTTGAGGAAATAAAAAAGAGGGTATTGCAAATAAAAACTCTCTTTATAGGGGGAAAACATGTGAATTCAAAAGGGTTATTAAAAAACCCTTTGTTTGCTTTTTGTTTGCTTGCATTTGTTTTGCTTGGAGTTGTGAGCTTTGGAAATAGTAGTTTTGCCGACCTCAATGGTTTAAAAAATAGCGATGCAGTATTTTTTAATACTTTTTTTAAAAATAATAACACAGAGAAAAACAGTCCCTTTTTCAGTAAAAATGGAGCGCTGGCTTTAGAAACCCCCGATTTAAAAATAATGCAAGATAATTCTGTTTATGGTATTTCTACGCCGAGAGTTCTTACTCCTCAGGTATTAGGGTCTATTTTTGGCGAGTCAGCTCAAAATGGCAAAGACATAATAGAATATGCGGTTGGGCCGGGAGACACTTTGCAGTCAATAGCTCAGAATTTTGATATTTCTTTAAATACATTGCTTTGGGCAAACGAACTTTCAAAAAATTCACAAATTAAAGTTGGACAGAAATTAGTTATTTTGCCAGTTTCAGGAGTTATCTATGTTGTAAAGTCAGGAGATACTTTAAGCGAAGTTAGTAGGGTTTACAAAAGTAATACCCAAGATATAGTTGCCTTCAACGACCTTTCAAACGAAGGAGATATTTTTATAGGAGATATTTTAATTATTCCCAATGGCGTAATTCCCCAAAAAGTTCCAGTGGCTCCTTATCAAACACCGTTGCCTTCGAGCTTTTTTATATTCCCGGCAGAAGGCACAATAAGTCAGGGCTTGCATTTTTATAATGCTGTTGATACGTCTAATAAATGCGGAACCTCAATTTACGCCGCGGCTCCCGGGCAGGTTCAAAAAGTCAAGTATGGATATAATTTTGGCGGAGGGAACTATATTACAATTTTGCATTCAAACGGAGTAGTAACTTATTATGGTCACCTTATGGCTATTTTTGTGAAACCGGGAGACAAGGTTGATGTTGGCGAGAGAATCGCTCTAATGGGTGGAGCTCCGGGCATGGCGGGCGCCGGCAAGTCCACCGGTTGCCATGTGCATTTTGGAGTTGTTGGCGCCAAAAATCCTTTGGCAGGATATGCCGTTGGTACGCCGATTAGATATTCAAAATAATTTATTTTTTACACTTTACGCAAGTTCTTGCTTCGGGGCAGGCCTGCAATCTGCTTTCATCTATTTCTTTACCGCATTTTTCGCAAATACCATATTTATTATTTTCAATTTTCTCTAAAGCGATATCAACGTCTCTTAGCCTGAGTTCTAAGCTATGCTCAAGAGAAAGGCGATTGTCGTATTCTTGAACTTCGTCTGCTTCTTCTTCCATGCTACTATCTTCTCTGTTGGGATATTTTGCGTCCCAATTATTTTTTTGGCTTTTGTCTTCTGTGGCAAAACTGCGCAATTCTTTTGTAAGGGCTTCTTTTTGATTTACTAATTTATTCTTAAAATCTTCAATTAGTTTTTTATTCATTGGTTTTATTTTTTATTTTGCTCTTCTTCTGCTTGTTTTTCTATATCCTCTAAAAACTTTTTTCTTTGTTCCTCTTCTGATTCTACCGATTTAGCTATTCGCTCTTTTACTCTTTCTGAAGCGTCTTTTAAAAATTCTTTTTCTCTTGGAACTTGCGCTGGTTTTACCCACTGCTCTCTCTGAATTTTTTCTTTTTTCTCGCTGGATAACTGTTCTACTCTGGCGGCCTCAGTTTGCTGTTGCTGTAGCATGCCTCTTTTTTTATCTTCAACTCTTTTAATTATCTTTGAATATATATCTCTTAAAGATAAATCAATTGCTTTTATTTTTGTTTTTAAATTATTTTTTTCTTCGGTTATTTTTTGGTAATCTAAATCTATTGCTTCAATTTTATCTGCCAGATTTTTTATTTCTTTTTCCACGGCCCATCTCTTTTTTTCTATTTCTTGCACTTTTATTTCCAGTTCGCTTCTTCTCTCTTCTAAGCTTTTCTTTTCCGATGGAACATTGCTTTCTTTTTCTTTTTCTGATATAAATTTTTCTTCTTTTTCCGCTTTTTGTTCTTCTGCAATAATATTGTTTAGTTTTGTTTCTTGACTTTTCTTATTAATCAAAATCTGATTTTTTTCTAACGCCAAAGAAGATTCTTTCTCTTGTTCTAAAACATCTATTTGTTTTTCTAAGCCGAGTCTTTGCGATTCAAAAATAAAAATTTGTTGTTTTTCAGATTCCTCGGCATAGTTCTTTATTTGTTTTTCCGCCGACCTCTCTTCATCAATATTTTTTGAGAGAACTTTTTCTCTCTGCTGATTTTCCAATATTCTTTTCTCGTTTCCCCTTTTCTTTTCTAATTCTGCTTTTTCTTCTTCTGCGGTTTCTCCTTTAATAATTTTCTCTCTTTCTCCCAAGGCATCAATCTCCCTCAGTTTTTGAAGGTCTTTTCGCATCGTTATTATTTCGGCTCTTTTCAAAAATTCTTTTGCTTGTAGTTCCTCGTCTTTGGTTATATCCATAAACTAAAATTAAAACTATTTTTTCTTTTTGACTTGAAAGCCCGCGTCTATTGCCGATAAATTAATTCTCCCTAATTCATCAATGCC
>CAYXRV010000034.1:0-4494 GCA_964466215.1 uncultured Candidatus Saccharibacteria bacterium | reverse complement strand
GCAAAAACTTGGAAAGATTGGAGGATTTTTTAAATGATAAACCTTTTATTGGAACTACAATCAAATGATAAAAGAGGAAATTAAAAAAATAATTGAAAAAGCAGTTAAAAATTCTCTGAAAGAAACAGCCGATTTTTCAGTTGAAATGCCTGGTGATAAAAATCATGGAGATTATTCAACCAATGTTGCGTTGGTTTTATCAAAAAAGATAGAAAAAAATCCAACAAAAGTTGCCAGTTTAATAAAAAAAGAATTAGAAAAACAAAAAAATAATTTATTTAAAGATGTTAAAATAGCAGGCCCCGGTTTTATCAACTTTTTTATTGCCGATAAGGTTTTTACAGATTCTTTAAAAAAAATTGATAAAGATTTTGGAAGAAATAAAGAACTCAGAAATAAAAAAGTTATTATTGATTACACAGACCCGAATCCTTTTAAAGAGTTTCACATAGGACATTTAATGAGCAATGCTATTGGAGAATCTTTGTCGCGTATTTTTGAATTTCAGGGAGCTAAAATTAAAAGAGTTTGCTACCAGGGCGATGTGGGTATTCATGTCGCAAAAGCAATTTGGGGAAAATTGAAAAACCCAAAGGAAAGCTGGGGTAAATCATACGCTTTTGGCGCCACTGTATACAAAGAAGATGAAAAAATAGCAAAGGAAATTATGGATTTAAACAAAAAAATATACGAAAAATCCGATAAAAATATTAATAAATTATACGATGAAGGCAAAGAAGAAAGCTTAAGGAATTTTGACGAGCTTTATAAAAAATTAGGCACAAAATTTGATGATTTTATTTTTGAAAGCCAAGTTTCTGATTTGGGCAAAAAAATTGTTGAAGCTGGGTTGAAAGATGGTATTTTTGAAAAAGGCAATAATGGAGCGGTCATTTTTAAAGGAGAAAAATATGGTTTGCACACAAGAGTTTTTGTTAATTCGGAAGGATTGCCCACTTATGAAGCCAAAGATTTAGGATTAGCAGAAATAAAATATAAAAAATATGCCTATGACCAATCTGTGATTGTGACCGGTAATGAGGTTAATGATTATTTTAAAGTAATGCTTTGCGCCATAGCGCAAATTTTTCCTGAACTGGCAAAAAAAACAAAACATATTGGGCACGGAATGCTAAGATTGCCCGAAGGTAAAATGTCATCTAGAACAGGAAAAATTATAACCGGAGAATATTTGATAGAAAAAATTGAAGAGTTGGTTTTAGAAAAAATTAAAGATAGAAAATTATCAGAAATAGAAAAAAAAGAGATTATAGAAAAAGTTGCAATTGGAGCCGTGAAATATTCAATTTTAAAGCAGTCAATCGGAAGTGATATTATTTATGACTTTGATAAATCAATTTCTTTTGAGGGAGATTCTGGTCCATACTTACAATATTCTTACGCAAGGGCCCAGTCGGTTTTAAGGAAAGCCAAAGACGAAAAAATAAAGGTTTCTTTTAAAAAAAATCCAGATGAAATTGGTAAATTAGAAAAAAATATGAATTATTTTCCGGAAGTTGTAGAAAAAGCCGGCAAAGAATATGAGCCGCATTTTATAGTTTTATATTTGACAGAGCTGGCGAGAGAGTTTAATAATTATTATGCAAAGAATAAAATTGTTGATAAAGATGATGAATTGTCTCCTTATAAAATTGCTTTGACTGAGGCATTTTCAATCATTATGAAAAATGGATTATGGTTGCTTGGAATAGAATCGTTAGAAAAAATGTAATTATGAAATTGAATAATAAATACTATATATTACGGCATGGCGAAGCGATATCTAATATAAAGGGTATTGTTTCTTCATGGCCGGAAAAATTTAATAATCATCTTACTCTTCGCGGTAAAGAACAGATTAAAAAATCAGCTGGAAAATTAAAAAGTTTGACCGCTAAAGCAAATAAGAAATTAGATTTAATTTTCTCTTCTGATTTACTAAGAGCTAAGCAAACTGCGGAAATTGTTAGTCAAAGGCTAAAATTAAAACCAAAATTTGATAAAAGATTAAGGGAAATAGGATTTGGTGATTTAAATGGGAGACCAGCCGAGGAATTACTTTATTTTAGATTTGAAGAAAAAAGAATTAACCATAGTTTTCAAAAAGGAGAGACATACGAAAGTGTTTTGAAGCGAGTTTTTAATTTTTTTAAAAATACTGAAAAAAAATACAAAGGTAAAAATATTTTAATAATAAGCCATCAATGCCCCTTGTGGATTTTAGAAAATAGAATAAATGGTTTTTCTTTAGTAGAGGGATTGAAAAAAGACCCCGAAAATAAAAAAATCGGTAGAGGCGAACTAAGAGAATTAAATTAAAAATATGCCATACGATTTTCCAGAAAACGAAAATAAAATTCTAAAATTTTGGCAAGACAACAAAATTTTTGAAAAACTCCGTGAAAAAAACAAAGGCAAAGAACGCTGGTCGTTTTTAGATGGCCCTATCACCGCAAACAATCCCATGGGTGTGCATCATGCCTGGGGCAGAACCTATAAAGACTTATTCCAAAGATATAAGGCAATGCAAGGATACGAGCAAAGATACCAAAATGGTTTTGATTGCCAAGGACTGTGGGTTGAGGTTGAAGTAGAAAAGGAGCTCGGTTTTAAAAATAAAAAAGATATTGAAAAATATGGAATTGATAAATTTGTTGAGAAATGCAAAGAAAGGGTTAATAAATATTCAGCCATTCAAACAGAGCAGTCAATAAGATTGGGGCAGTGGATGGATTGGGATAATTCTTACTATACAATGTCTGATGAAAATAATTATGCTATTTGGCATTTTCTGAAAAAATGCCAGAAAGATGGTTATTTATACAAGGGCAGAGATTCGGTTCCTTGGTGCCCAAGGTGCGGGACTGCAATTTCACAGCACGAAATTTTAGCAGAAGAATACAAAGAAATTACTCACAAAGCAATTTATTTTAAATTGCCGATTTTGGATAAAAAATTCAGCGGAATAAAATTTTTGGTCTGGACAACCACTCCATGGACAATGCCGGCCAACGTCGCTTTAGCCATAAATCCAGATTTGGAATACGGCCTTTACGATAACGACAAAGAAAAATTAATTTTGTTAAATGATTTGGCCAAGAGCGTTTTACCTGCCCGCGCAGACGGGGAGAAGGATTTTTCTTTGGAAAAAACTTTCAAAGGAAAGACATTAAAAGGATTAAAATACGAAGGACCATTTGATGATTTGCCAAGAGTCAAAAAAATATCAGCCGAAAACTTAAGGACTTTTCATACAGTTGTTCTGGATAAAGACTTAGTTACTGCCACCGAAGGAACAGGGATAATTCATATTGCTCCGGGGGCAGGCGAAGAAGATTTTAAAATCGGCCAGAAAGAAAATTTAGTGGTAATTGACGTTATAGACGAAGGAGCAGTTTATCTGTCCGGGATGGATAATTTTTCTGAAAAAAATGCCAAAGAAAACCCAGAAATTATATTTGATTATTTAAAAAGTCACAAAGGCGGTGAATTCTTTTATAAAGCGAAAGATTACACTCATCGTTATCCGACTTGCTGGAGATGCAAAAAAGAATTAGTTTGGAGGGTTGTAGATGAATGGTATATATCAATGGAAAAGTTAAGAAAACCGTTGGAGCAAATAACCAAAAAAATAAACTGGATTCCTTCTTTTGGCAAAGAAAGAGAACTGGATTGGCTAAAGAATATGCACGATTGGCTAATTTCAAAAAAGAGATATTGGGGCTTGGCTTTGCCTATTTTTGAGTGCGAATGCGGAGATTTTGAAGTTGTCGGTTCAAAAAAGGAATTAGAAGAAAAGGCGGTTGAAGGATGGGAAGATTTTAAAAATAACTCTCCTCACAGGCCATGGGCCGACAACGTAAAAATAAAGTGCCATAAATGCGGTAAATTGGTTTCTAGGATACCAGATGTCGGGAATCCATGGCTAGATGCTGGCATAGTTGCATATTCCACCACAAATTATTTTTCGGATAAATCTTATTGGAAAAAATGGTTTCCCGCAGAATTAGTTTGCGAATCATTTCCTGGGCAATTTAAAAATTGGTTTTATAGTTTATTGGTGATGTCGGTTGTTTTAGAGAACACGAATCCAGTGAAAACAATTTTTGGATACGCCTCAGTTAAAGACGAAAAAGGGGAAGAAATGCATAAATCTAAGGGAAACGCTATTTGGCTTGATGATGCGATTAAGGTCATTGGGGCCGACCCAATGCGCTGGATGTTTTTAAAACAAAATCCGGCGGAAAATCTTAGTTTTGGTTACAATGCGGCAAACGAAGCAAAAAGAAGACTTCTTACTCTTTATAATGTTTATACTTTTTTCAGCACATATGTGAAAAAAGAAGAACTTTTAAATATAAATTTAAATCCTTCTCCTAAAAATATCTTAGATAAATGGATTTTATCAAAAACAGACCACTTGATTGGAGCCTCAGAATTTAGTCTTGATAAATATGATGTTGCCAAAGTAATTTTAGCCACAGAAGATTTTTT
>CAYXRV010000033.1:0-4625 GCA_964466215.1 uncultured Candidatus Saccharibacteria bacterium | reverse complement strand
AAGGGTCGGTTACAGCTGTAATTATCAAAGATGGAAAGCTTCTTTTATTAAAAAGAAACGAAGAACCATTTTCAGGCAAGTGGGATTTGCCCGGAGGCTATATGAATCAAGGCGAAACCCCCGAACAAACCGTTCTCAGGGAGGCGCAGGAAGAATTGGGCGTGAAAGGCAAGGCCGATTTTATTAATTGGTTTTCGGGAAGCGGTTTTTGGAAATCGGAATCTTTTCCTGTTTTAAATCATGCTTACTTAATAGAGATTAATGACGAAATTATTTTAAATAAAAAAGAAAACTCCGATTATTTATGGCTTAACATTAATGATATAAAACCCGAAGAAATAGCTTTTGATTCAAATCAGTCCATTGTTAAATATTTGCAAAAAAATCTTGTTAATTTTACAGAGCTTAAAGAGCTTATCAGCCAGCTTGATTCTTCCGCCAACATTAAAGAAATTAATTTTTACAGGTCTCTTTTAAACGGCTATTTCAGCAAGAAAGTTATTGATGGAAAATTGATTGGAGTGGGATGGATTTATGTAAGGCAAACACTGCTTCGCAAACAGGCAGTGCTTGAAGATATTATTGTAGACCAAAATCAACGCAAAAAAGGATACGGAGAAGAAATAACAGCCGACCTAATTCGCTGGGCAAAAGAAAACGGCGTTGAGATGATTGAGCTGACAACCAATCCTTTGCGCGTAGCCGCCAACACTCTTTATCAAAAACTGGGATTTAAACTTCATCCAACAAATCATTATTTATATACGGTAGAATAAATTTGGAATAATTTTTTAAATTAAAAAGAGTTTTATCAATTGATAAAACCTTTTTTTTGTGCTACATTTGCTTAAAGAGGGGGTGTAGTTCAATGGCAGAATTGCGGTCTCCAAAACCGTTGATCAAGGTTCGAATCCTTGCACCCCCGCAAAAAAGTTTATGCAGAAAAAAGCTGCAAAAAATTTGAACATATCGGTAAATGACTTGTTATTGTTCAGCATACATTCTGTGGTTTTAAACAATGAACAATGCAGTTTTGATAGGTTGGTTAAAGAGTGTTTTATTTTGTTTCCGGATGCCATTAAATTTTTGAGATATCCTATTTGGCCAGATTCCAGAAAATTAGATAGGCCGTTGAGAGCCCTCAGAAAAGAAAAATTAATTATAGGCGACCCAAAAAGCTTTTTTATACTCACGGATGAGGGGGCAAAAAGAGCGACATTAGTTGATAAGGCCTTAAGGCAAGGCAAATTATTATGAAAATTAAATTGAGATTTTTAAAAAAGTTTATTCCTATAGCATCAACTGTGTTGCTTTTGGGTTTGATTTTTTTTAGCTGGGAAATTTATTTTCCGGCAAATTCCAATTCAGCAGAAAATATTGAATTTTTGGCTCAAAAGGGGCAGGGCGATGAAGATATTGCAAAGGAATTAGAAAAACAAGGGATAATTAAAAGCAATTATTTTTTTAGATTTTATGTTGTAATTACCGGCAATCATTCAAGACTGCAAGCTGGTAAATATTCTTTATCACCAGCTATGACTATTCCAGAAATTGCCAGAAAGTTTATTTTGGGTGATGTTATTAAACAAAAAATAACAATTGTTGAGGGTTGGGACATAAAAGATATTGAAAAATATTTTGCAGACGAAAAAATTTACGATGCAAAAGATTTTAAGGAAATTTTAAATAAAGATTACAGCGCCGATTTTGATTTTCTAAAGGAAAAGCCCAAAGATGTTGATATTGAAGGATATCTTTTTCCAGATACTTATAATATTTCCTTAGGAGAGAAAACAGAAGATGTGATTAAGCTAATGCTTTCAAATTTTAATAAGAAATTAAATTCTGGATTAAAAGAGCAGATTGCTTCGCAAAACAAA
The DNA here is from genome assembly GCA_964466215.1 of uncultured Candidatus Saccharibacteria bacterium. Classification (GTDB taxonomy): domain Bacteria; phylum Patescibacteriota; class Minisyncoccia; order Minisyncoccales; family Staskawiczbacteraceae; genus JACPYG01. The sequence continues at coordinate 2,745 of CAYXRV010000033.1, read as the reverse complement.
ACAGTTTTTGATGTGATAACAATGGCTTCAATAATTGAGAAAGAGGTAAAAACAATGGATGACAAAAAAATTGTGTCGGGTATTTTGTGGAAAAGATTGAATGCCGGCATGCCTCTGCAAGTTGATGCAACTGTTAATTATATCAAAGACGTCAAAGCAGATTCTTTGTATAATACCTACAAATACAAGGGATTACCCAAGGGGCCAATTTCAAACCCAGGAATGGACTCTATCTTGGCCGCTATTTATCCCACAGAAACAAAATATTGGTATTATCTGTCTGGTTTTGACGGGCAAACGATTTTTAGCAAAACATTTGCGGAGCACAACAATGCCGTGGCAAAATATTTGAAGTAAATTTTCAATTTTGAATCAGTCGTTCGGTCGATAATTTTATTGTGCGACAAGTATTGATACCTTGACAAGTTGGATAATTAATCATAGTATTGCTGTGGAACCTTTACAATACTTTTGGACGGAGAAAAACCATGAAAAAGCAAATGACGTTTGATCAAAGAATAAATTTGGCTATTAAGCTTTGGACTTTCTTTACAGCTTTTATGGTCCTAGCACTCATTTTGGGATGGGTAGCAGCAGCAATGGAAGAAAAATTAATGCTCTTGATTTTATTACTGCTTTGTGTGATTATTGGTAGTATTTTTGCTTCTGTATCCATGTGGGTTAGATACCATAAAACTAAGCCAGAATGGCAACGAGAGTTAGATCGAAAATGGAAACAAGAGGCTGATAAGAGGCGAAAACAAAGAATGGGAAAATAGCTCACTTAAAAAAGAAAGGGTAGAGAAATGGATTGGGTAAAGATAAATGCAATTGCAACTTCGCTCTACACATTATTTTTCTTGATTGGACTGTGGTTTGCCTATGTTCAAGCAAGGGGATTTGAAAAGAATAGAAGACTCCAATCTACCATTCTCATTTTTGAAGAGTTGAAATCTACAACTAATCGTGAAGCGCGAAAAAGACTTTATAAGCAAGTGCCTAACGACATTAGTAATTTGAGAGATGAGTATCTGGAAAAATATTTAGATATTGTTCAGGAAGCAGTTTTGTCTTTTGACCGAATTAGCTATCTAATTCAAGCAGGTTACATGGACCCTGATTCTATCTTAGAATTATGCTGGCGGCTAATCTGGCGTAGTTGGAAAAAATCTGAAAATATTATCAAATGGGTCAGAGAGAAGCGTAGTGAATCGATGTATCTACATCGTTTCCAAGAACTTTTTAATTTAAGCGAATCCTACCGAATTCAAAATGAATATGAAGAACCAAAAATTTATTAGCAATGGACTTTCTCCATTAATTCAATGACATCTTTGCCAAGAGATGTCATTTTTTACTATAATTTTCAAAGGTATTGACACTATTTTAATAATAGATTAGTATAGCAATATGAAGCCGTAGACAATAGGTATCTCTCGGGAGTAAATCCTATCAAGGCAAATAATTTAACAGAAAATTCTGTTATTTATGTGCTGTCTACAAGACAGCTTTTTAATTATATGGCGCTAATAAAAGAAAAAAAACAAAAGACCATAGAGGACCTGAAAGAAAATATTTCAAAGCAGAAATCGGTGATTTTTGTGGATTTTTCAAAAGTAAATTCAAAAGATTTATTTTCTTTGAGAAAGAAATTAAAAGAGGCTGGCTGTGTTTTGAAAGTTGGCAAGAAAACATTGATAAGAATCGCTTTTGGCCAGTCAAATATTTCTTTTTGGAATAAAATAAAAGCCAGCATACCCGGACAATTGGCCTTGGTATTCGGGATTGAAGACGAGTTAAGTCCAGCCAGAATTTCCAATCAGTTTTCAAAAACTAATGAAAACTTTAAAATTTTAGGAGGCATTTTTGAAAATAGATTCATTGAAAAAGAAAAAGTTTTAGCTTTGGCAAACTTACCGTCAAGAGAGGAATTATTAGGAAAATTAGTTGGTTCAATTGCGTCTCCCGTGTCAGGTTTTATGAATGTTTTGCAGGGCAATATTGAAGGTCTGGTAGTAGTTTTAAGTAAAATAAATAATAATAATTAATATATAGGTAACAATAAAAATATTTTTCAACACGCCAAACCCACGGCCAGCCCGAATTGAAAAATATTATTATTCTTGCCTTCAAAAAATATGACAGAAGAAATGGAAAAAGTAGAGGTTCCAGCCAAGTTTAAGTCTTTGGTTGGAGAAATAGAAAAAATGTCTGTTCTAGATTTAGCTGAATTAGTTAAAATTCTAGAAAAGAAATTCGGCGTTTCAGCCGCAGCTCCGGTAGCAGTTGTAGCTTCAGCCACAGCAGGCGCGCCAGCTGAAGAAAAAACATCTTTTAATGTTGAGTTAAAAGAAGTCGGCGCTCAGAAAATTGAGGTTATTAAAGTCGTTCGCGACTTAACCGCAAAAGGATTGAAAGAGTCAAAAGATTTAGTTGATGCAGCCGCCTCCGCTCCTCAATTAGTAAAAGAAGGAGTTAAGAAAGAGGAAGCAGAAGAGATTAAAAAGAAATTTGAAGCCGCGGGAGCTAAAGTGGAAATTAAGTAGTATTTCAAAACAAAAACAGGGGACTGGTTAAGGCCAACCCCTGTTTTTGTTTGCTTGTTTTATTGAAAAAATGATAAAATAAGAAAATGCCACATGGGTGGTTAGCTCAGCGGCAGAGCGTTCCGTTCACATCGGAGAGGTCATGGGTTCAAATCCTGTACCACCCACTAAAACCATACTTTTCGGTTTTTCGAAATGG
>CAYXRV010000032.1:0-4657 GCA_964466215.1 uncultured Candidatus Saccharibacteria bacterium | reverse complement strand
AATATTGGGCGCTATGCCAGTTTTTTTATTGGGTGTGTGGGATGACATTAAGTGGAAACATATTACTACCATAAAGCCTTTATTAAAGTTTTTCCTTTTAATTTTATCCTGTCTCATATCTGCCGTAATTTTAGTTCTTTTTAAAATAAATCTTAATTTTATTCCAATGCCGATTATTCCCGTCATTTTGTCTTCTGCCATGATTTTTGTTCTTATAAATGCCGTGAATTATCAAGATGGCATGGATGGATTGGCTGGTAGCTTAGTCTTTATATCCCTTTTAGGATTTTCTATTTTAAGCTTTATATTAGGCATTAATTCTATTTTTAGTGTTTCCCTTATAGTATCGGTTTCTATAGTGTCATTTTTAATTTTTAATCTACCAACTGCCAAAATTTTCATGGGCGATTCCGGGGCATATTTATTAGGATTTATTTTATCTGCTCTTGCCATTACTTTCATAAAACCATATAATTTATTAACTATTTTGGGAGTCATTTTTGTTATGGGTGTTCCATTATTTGATGGAGTTTTTACTAATATTAGAAGAGTTATTCCGGGCAAATCAATATTTTTTGGAGATAGGTCGCATTTTTATGATAGACTTATGCAAGCGGGATTCTCAAATTGGCAAACACTTTTTATCTGTTGCATTATTCATACGTCGTCAGTTTTAATTGGAATTTTAATATTAATCTATGCATAAAATTTTTCTGGCTAAACCAGATATAACCAATAAGGAGAGAGAGGCTATTTTAAAAGTTTTGAATACTTCTCATTTAAGTTTGGGTAAAAAATATTTGGAATTTGAAAAATTAATGGCTAAATTCGCGGGTGTTAAATATGCGATAACCGTAAACAGTGGAACAAGCGGACTCCATTTAATTATAAGAGCTTTAGGAATTGGCAAAGGAGATGAAGTCATTACAACTCCGTTTTCTTTTATTGCTTCTTCTAATTGTATTTTATATGAAGGAGCAAGACCGGTTTTTGTGGATATTGATAAAAATACATTTAATATTGATGTTTCTAAAATTGAAGAAAAAATTACAAACAAAACAAAAGCAATTTTAGCGCCAGATATTTTTTCTCAACCAGCAGATTGGCAAGAGCTTAAAAAAATAGCAAAAAAACACAAGCTTTATTTGATTGAAGATTCGGCAGAGGCATTAGGTTCTTTGTATAAAGGCAAAAAGTGCGGAAGTTTTGGAGATGCCGCTGTTTTTGCTTTTTACCCGAATAAGCAGATAACAACAGGCGAAGGCGGCGTAGTGTTAACTAATAATAAAAAAATAGCGGATCTATGCAAAAGTATGGCTAATCAGGGAAGGAAATTAGAAAACGGAAAATGGTTGGAACATATAAGATTGGGCTATAATTACAGATTAGATGAGATGAGCTCTGTTTTGGGAATAGTTCAAATGGAAAGATTAAAAGAAATTTTGAAGAAAAGGACAAGAGTGGCTCAATTATATAGTAAGAAATTAAAAAATATTAAAGGATTGGAAATTCCTTATGTTAAAACAGGAAATAAAATTAGCTGGTTTGTTTATGTGGTGAAATTAGATGAAAATTTTGCAGATGCAAAAAGAGATAAAATTATCAAAGAAATGGCAAAAAGAGGGATACAGTGTAGTAATTATTTTCAAACAATACATTTACAGCCATTTTATAAAAATATGTTTGGATATAAAGAAGGTGATTTCCCTATTGCGGAGGATATCAGCAAAAGAACATTGGCTTTGCCTTTTTATAATAATTTAACAGAAAAAGAAATAGATTTTGTAGTTAAAAATTTAAAAGAAATAATTAATGGATAAAATAATTTATTTTTTTAAAAAAATTAATAAAACAATTATAGTTAAAACAGCCTTTTTCGTTTTTGCTGATATGGTTTTAATAGTCATTGCGGTTTTGGTTGCTTTTTTAATAAGATTTGACAGCCAAATCCCAATTCAGTATTTTCCGTTTATTTCAAGGATAATCGCCTTAACTGTCATTTTCACAATTCCTATATTTTATTTCCAGGGGCTTTATTCGTTCTCTTGGTCATATGTAAGCACTAATGAAATAATATCCTTATTTAAAGCCACTACAATTTCATTTTTGTTTTTGGGAATTACAATTTTTATTTCAAAATATTTTCCTTCTTTTCAAAGTTTTCCGAGGTCCATTCTTTTCATAAGCTATTTATTGGTATTTATTTTTTGCGGTGGAATACGTATCGCCAAAAGAGTTTATTTACATATCATCGGAGCTACGCGCATGGCAGAAAAAGAAAAAACCTTAATCATCGGAGCAGGTGATGCAGGAGAACAAATTTTAAGAAGCATTATCTCTTCCAAAAACAGTCCATACTCTCCGGTTGGTTTTATTGATGACAGTTCTGTTAAACAAGGAGTAAGTATTCATGGATATAGGGTTTTAGGTAAAATTTTAGATATTCCCAAAATTATAGCAAGCCATCAGGTGAAGGAATTGATTATAGCGCTTCCTTCTGCCAGAAATGAAACAATAAAAAAAGCGGTTGAATTAGGTAGAAAAGCCGGATTAAAAAGAATTAAAATTACTCCGCCATTAAGCGAAGTTATAGATGGCAGAATTTCTTTTAAAAATCTTAAGGATGTTGATGTGGAAGATTTATTAGGCAGAAAAGAGGTTAATTTAGATACAAAACAGATAGAGAGTTTCATAAAAAATAAAGTAATTTTAGTTACAGGGGCCGCAGGCTCTATCGGGTCTGAATTATCAAGACAAACGGCGAAATTTAATCCAAGTTTGCTTTTGTTGTTAGACCAAGATGAAACTGGTATTTTTAATATTTCAAAAGAATTAGAAAATAATTTTTCTGATTTTAAAATACAGCCAATAGTTGCAGATGTCAGGGATAAAGAAAAAATAAGTGAAATTTTTAAAAAATTCCAGCCCAAAATTGTTTTCCATGCGGCGGCTTATAAACACGTTCCTTTGATGGAAAAAAATCCAGACGAAGCCGTAAAAAATAATATTTTTGGCACAGAAAATTTAGCTAAAAATAGTTTAAATAATAATGTGGAAAAGTTTATTTTTATTTCCACCGATAAAGCCGTAAATCCAACTTCTGTAATGGGAGCCACCAAAAGAGTAAGCGAAATGATTTGCCAATCATATAATCAAAAAAATCATACAAAATTTATCTCTGTAAGATTTGGTAATGTCTTAAATAGCAGAGGAAGCGTGATTCCTATATTTCGAGAGCAAATTAGAAAAGGCGGGCCAGTCCAAGTTACTCACAAAGATATGAAAAGATATTTTATGTTGACATCAGAGGCATGTTTATTGGTTATGCAATCGGGGGCTATGGGGCAAGGTGGAGAAGTGTTTGTTTTAGATATGGGAAAACCAGTTAAAATATGGGACTTGGCAAAAGAAATGATAAAGTTGTCCGGATTTGAACCAGATAAAGATATAGCCATAGTTTTTACAGGGATAAGACCGGGAGAAAAATTGTTTGAAGAAATTTTAACAGCAGAAGAAGGAACTGTTGCTACTCAAAACCAAAAAATTTTTATGGCAAAACTCTCTGACGCAAATATAGAAAATTTAGAAAAACAATTAGGTAATATTAAAAATTTAATAAATAATCAAGAAGAATCAAGAATAATAGATGCTTTAAAAAATATTGTCCCGCATTATAATTCGAAGTAGAATAATAAAGATTTTCTGCATTAAATTTTTGTGTTAGAATAAAAAAATGAAAAAAGTTTTAGTTGCTATTGTTTTTTGTGTTTTATTTATGGCTCAGGGAGTCGGGGCTGTTGGTTTTGGAGATAATATAAATTTTAACGTAGATATCAGTTTTGACGCCTCAGCGAGATCGCAAATAGGAGCCACATTGATAAAAACTACTCCTAAATTGTATTTTTATGTGGAGAAGAATTGGTGGGACCAACAAACACAGGCGAAACAGATAGAAATTTTAAATGGCTTGGACTTATTGTCTCAAGAGTTTGAAAATAAAATTTATCCGACTTTAACTTCTGTTTTTGGTTCTGAATGGAAGCCGGGAGTTGATGGCGACGAAAGAATAACAGTTTTATTTCAATCTCTTCGAGAGGGAGCGGGCGGTTACTTTAGGGAAGCAGACGAATACTTAAAGCTCCAAGTGCCAGATTCAAATGAAAAAGAAATGCTTTATTTGCCTATTTCGCAAATTGATAATTCTCAGCTCAAAGTTTTTTTGGCTCATGAGTTTGCTCATTTAATAACCTTCAATCAAAAAAATAAAATATTTGATATAAAAGAAGAAGTGTGGCTCAACGAAGCGAGAGCAGATTATTCTTCAACTATTTTAGGTTACGATAATAATTATCAGGGAAGCAATCTGCAAAGAAGGGTTCAGACATTCTTGGAAAAACCATCGGACTCTCTAACCGAATGGCAGGAAACAAAATATGATTATGGAGTTGCAAGTTTGTTCACCCATTATTTAATAGACCATTATGGTATAAATATTCTAATTGATTCTTTAAAATCAAAATTAGTTGGTGTTGAAAGTATAAATTATGCCCTGCAGAAAAACGCCGCCAAAGAAAACTTTTCTCAAATTTTTACAAATTGGACGATAGCATTGATAATCAACGATTGTTCTCAAGACTTAAAATATTGTTATTTAGAC
>CAYXRV010000031.1:0-4757 GCA_964466215.1 uncultured Candidatus Saccharibacteria bacterium | reverse complement strand
GAAGCCAAAGGGCTTTCGCAAGAGAAACTGGCGAGATTGGCCGATGTCGCCAATAACACGCTTATTAAAATGGAATCTGGTGAAAACCAGAATCCAACATTAGTCACGTTCAAAAAGGTTGCGAAAGCCCTTGGCGCGAGCGTTGATGATTTGATAAAATGAGTATTGCAAAAGTGTCGGGGGGAGGGGTAAACTATAAGTTAAGTAAGGTCGCAAAAAATAATTAACTAAATTTTAAAAAAATATGAACCAAGAAAATGTGAACAAGTTAGTAGATTGGATAAAAGCTAACCGAAATTATTCCGCTGAACAATTAAAGCAATCTGCCTTGCAAGGCGGATCGAGTGAAGAAGATTTTAATGCCGCTATGAGTATCGCAAATGCGCCAGTAGCAACACTGGAATATAAGGGAGTTGGCATAAGATTTTTCGCGCTTATAATTGACGGAATAATTTTTGGTATTCTTTTCTGGATTTTTGTGAAAGTTTTTTCAGACAGTTATGTTGGTGGTTGCAATTCTGGTTTCAATATAGGTTCAACTATTTCTATAAACCAAAGCAAAACATTTTATGGTTTGTGCGGTTTTTCTGCACAGTTATACTTTTTGGCAATTCTTGCTTATTACGTTCTACTCGAATGGAAACTTGGCGGAACGCTTGGAAAATTAGCAACTGGAATGCGAGTTATAAAATCAACGGGCGAATCACTAGATTTGAAGGCTTCACTAATAAGAAATGTTATGCGAATTGTTGATTTTTTACCATTTTTCTATCTTGTTGGAGCTATTTCTGTTTGGAATTCCAAAACAAAGCAAAGAGTTGGCGATAGATTAGCAAAAACAGTAGTAGTCTCTAAAAATAGTATTAAATAAATTATATGAAGACAAAAATTCTTACATTTTTATTTACGATAAGTCTACTATCCTTAGGAGCTACTGTCTTTGTTCAAGCAAGTTTTTCACCAACTGACAAGCAAGAAATCTCAAATAATTTAGATATTTTAGTTCAGTCAGTAAACTCAGGCGACACGCAAAAAATTGCTTCACTAATTTCTCCAAATAATCCAACTTTGCAGACAGATGTACAAGAGAGGATAAGAGGTGGTATCAGATACCAACTCGATTATAGTCCACTTGATCAAAATGTAGAAATACTGAATTCGGATCAAGTGAAAGTTAAAGCAAGATTTGCTGCTTCCGGTGTAGGATGGAATGTAAGTGGTTTATCAACCTACTTTGTTTTTGAAAAACAAAACGAACAATGGCTTATCACAGATACAGATTTTTATAAAAAGCTAGGAGCCGATTATGTTTTCAATATACTGAAAAAGGCGCTTATTTCTGGCGGACCCATATTTCTTGTATTGTTTGGATTTTGGCTATGGATGTTAATTGATTGTGCAAAACGAGAATTTGACGACAAGGTGTTATGGATTATTCTTCTTATTTTCCTCAATTTTACTGCAGCGATTTTGTACTTCTTCATTGTCAAGCGAAAAAATAAAACCAGAAAACCACTTGAGTTTAAGATGTAGCTCAAGCTGATTAGCAAGTGTTATGTCTATCATTCAATCCAAAAGAAATTTACTCGCCGACCCATCTTTATGGTTTTTGCTATTTTCAAACCTTGTAACGATTTTCTTTGCTACGAAAGAGGGCTGGAATTTATCAACCATAATGTGGGTTTACTGGTTTCAAAGTATCACAATCGGACTTTTTAATTTTATTAGGATACTTCAACTAAAAGAGTTTTCTACTGAAGGATTCAAAATCAATGGCCAACCCGCTCAACCAACGCAAGGCACAAAAAAGTTCACCGCTTTTTTCTTTTTATTCCACTACGGATTTTTTCACTTTGCTTATTTTATATTTCTCTTAACTGGCACTTTCGCTAAATCTTACGGGCAGAGTTTAGACTCTATAGAATTAAAATCCATTTTCCTCGCAGCTTTAATCTTTTTTGTTAACCATCTTTTTTCTTACTTCTACAATAGACCGAGAGATACCAAAAAACAGAATATTGGGTCATTGATGTTTTATCCTTACGCAAGAATAATTCCAATGCACCTCACGATAATTTTCGGTTCATCTTTCGTTAGTGCCTTGCCTTTCTTTCTTGTACTTAAAACTTTTTCAGATGCCGTGATGCATATTGTAGAACACAAAGTTTTAAGAAAAGGTGAGGAGTAAAAAGGAATGCAGCGAATTTTCCGAAAAAGCGAATTCAGAATCCCGCCCGCATTCATTCCCCAGACCCCTTTCTGCGGGCGGAAAATTCAGTCTCAGTTTTGCCAAATCCAAATCCCCAGAAAAATAGTTAGGCAAAACCGAGTCCGCATTGAAGCCCCACGCACTGGCGAGTACGCCAGTGCGTGGGGCTTCGGTTCATTCGTTCAGTTTCCGCTCGAAAAAAGTTCGCGCAAAGTGTATAATTACAGCGCAAAAAAACAACCCTTTGCAGGGTTGTTTTTAATTATTAGGACTGTTGTTTTGGTAAATATTTTTTAAATATTCTGTTTAAAAATAAACCGACTAATATGCCTATAATAGCGCCCGCTAAAATATCCGAAGGCCAATGTATCCCGACAAAAACTCTATCTAAAACAATAATTAAGCTGGCGATATAAAATATAATGCCTATTTTTTTATTATAAAAATAAACAATCATGGATAAAGCAAAATAAAAGCTGGCATGACCGGAAGGGAAAGACGCTTCTTTTGCATTATAGTCCACAAGCAAGTTTACGCTATTTGCGACAAATGGCCTTGGCCTAAACCACAACCAACGAATTATTTCGGCCAATACAAATCTGGTAAAAGCGGCGGCAATCACAGCTTCCAATATCATTCTCCAATATTTTTTGAAATTTATGGCCAAGAATAAAGCCAATACCAAAACCAAAATATATTCCGAATACTTGGCAATAACAAATCCAAAAAAATCCAACCAATACCATTTAAAGGCTAATCCATTTATTAAATTAAAAATGTATAAATCTATATTCATATTTTATTTAGGCAAAGGAAATTTTTTACAGAATTTTTTAATTTCTTCTCTAACTTTTTTAACGCTCTTTGGATTACTTATCACTTTATTTATCCAACCGGCGATTTTTTTCATTTCTTTTTCTTTCATGCCTCGGCTTGTTATTGCCGGAGTTCCCATTCTGATGCCAGACGGCTTAAAAGGCGAAGCCGGATCATAGGGGATACTATTTTTATTGATTGTGATTCCCGCTTCTTCAAGCAAGTCCTGGGTTTCTGGACCTGTAATATTTTTATTTCTTAAATCAATCAAAATTAAATGATTATCCGTGCCACCGCTCACCAAATTAAATCCGTACTTTGTAAGTTCTTCTGCCAAAGCTTTTGCATTTTTTACAATCTGTTTTGCATATTTTTTAAAAGCTGGCGTTCCGGCTTCTTTTAAACACACCGCTATGGCGGCTATTTGGTGCATATGCGGCCCTCCCTGAAAACCGGGGAAAATTGCTTTATCAATTTTTTTGGGCAATTCTGGGTCTTTATCAATTCCTTTCTGCGTAACCATTATCATGCCCCCTCTCGGCCCCCTTAAAGTTTTATGAGTTGTAGTTGAAACTATATGCACATACGGCGCGGGACTTGGATGCGCTCCGCCGGCAACTAATCCTGCTATATGGGCAATATCAGCCGCTAAATAAGCGCCCGCAGAATCGGCAATTTCGCCCAATCTTTTCCAATCAAAAATTCTTGGATAAGCAGTGGCTCCAACCCAAATAAGTTTTGGTTTTGACTCCTTGGCTAATTTTTCAATTTCTTCATAATTAATCAAACTTGTTTCTTGGTCAACGCTATACTGAACCGCATTAAAAAACTTGGCAGAAAAATTAATCTTCCAGCCATGGGTTAAGTGACCGCCCATTGGCAAAGCCAAGCCCATTATCGTTTCGCCTGGGTCGCATACCGCCATATAAACTGCCGCGTTAGCCGGAGAACCAGAATATGGCTGAACATTGGCATGCGCAACTTTAAATAATTTTTTAGCTCTCTCAATGCATAAATTTTCCAATATATCGTAATATTTCAAACCTGCATAATATCTTTTTCCGGGATATCCTTCTGCGTATTTATCGGTCAACAAAGAACCCAATGCTTCTCTAACGGCCGGCGAAGAATGATTTTCAGAAGGAATCATTTCCAAAGAAGTTTTCTGGCGTTCTGTTTCCAGCTCAATTAATTTGGCGATTTGCGGGTCTTGTCCCGACAAAGTCGAGGATCCACGATTAAATCGGGATTTTTTTAATTTCATATTCTGATTATCTCAATATTTTTTTGTTTTAATACTATTAATTATACAGAAAATTATCTTTTATTCAATAAAATTTCAAGTAATCTTATTTTTAAATTATTGCCACTACAATGTTTTAAAACTCCAAAATAAGACTGCATGGTTTGATTTAGCGATTCTTTTGATATTTTATTAATATTAAATTCTTTAACTTTTAAATGTACCTTTTTAAACATTCTATTTTTAGTTTTAGTGCGTAAAATTCTATGATACGGAAAAATTACATACCCGAGAAAATCAATACCCTGATGGTATTTACTTATAATTATTTTATTTGGATGTAAATATAATTTTAAATTCTTTGAAAGAAAATCATTTACCTTAAAAATCAAACTTTCCAAATAAAATTTATCGTCTGATAAAATTACAAAATCATCACAGTACCTTATATAATATTTTATTTTTAACTTATGTTTTATAAATTGGTCT
>CAYXRV010000030.1:0-5019 GCA_964466215.1 uncultured Candidatus Saccharibacteria bacterium | reverse complement strand
AAAGATAGCCCAGCGATTTCAGGTAATTTTGGCAGGTTCTGAAAATGGAAACGGATATTCAGAGCTGAATAATCCGATTGACCAAGCCGAAAGATTTGCCCAACAGCAAAAATTACGCGAGCAAGGCGACCAGGAGGCTCAGATGTTCGACCATGATTTTGTGCAGGCGCTTGAATATGGAATGCCTCCAACCTGCGGATTCGGAGTTTCGGAAAGATTATTCAGCTTTTTAATGAACAAACCCTCCAGAGAATGCCAAATCTTTCCGCTAATGAAACCTAAATAATAAAAATATGTTGGATATAAATTTTATTCGGCAAAATCCTGAAAAAGTGAAAGAAGCCTGCGAAAAAAAGCAGGTCAAAGTTGATGTGGATAAATTATTGAAATTAGATAAAAAAAGAAGGGAATTGATTGTTAAATCCGAAAATTTAAAAGCTCGGCAAAACAAATTAGGCAAAGAAAATATTGAAGAAGCTAAAAAATTGAAAATGGAATTTAAAGAAATTGAGCCGGAACTTAAAAGCGTAGAAACGGAAATTCATAATTTGATAATACGAGTTCCCAATATTCCTTTTGATAATGTGCCCATTGGTAAAGACGATTCGGACAATGTTGTTTTAAGAAAAGTCGGAAAAATTCCCGAATTTAAATTTACAGCCAAAGATTATTTAGAAATTGGGGAGAAATTAGACATAATTGATATTGAAAGGTCAGCTAAAGTTTCTGGCACAAGATTTTGCTATTTGAAGGGAAGGATTGTTTTGATGGAATTTGCCATTATAAAACTTGTCTTGGATTTATTAACAAAAAAAGGATTTGTTCCGGTAATACCGCCCGTAATGTTGAAAGAAGAAATGGCAAGAGGCACTGGTTATTTTGAAGCCGCAGATAAAGAGGAGGCTTATTATTTGCCTCAAGACAATATGTTTTTAGCAGGAACTTCAGAGCAACCATTGGTGGCTATGCATGCCAACGAAGTTTTTGAACAAATCGATTTGCCCAAAAAATATATTGGATTTTCAACATGTTTTCGCAGAGAGGCGGGGGCTTACGGAAAAGATACAAGAGGTATTTTAAGAGTGCACCAATTTGATAAATTAGAAATGGTTATTTTCAGCAAACCGGAAAATTCTGTAAAAGAGCACAGACTGCTTTTGTCTTTGGAAGAAGAATTGATGAAAGCCTTAAAATTGCCATATCAGGTAATAGACATTTGCACAGGCGACTTAGGCAGACCGGCCGCCGCAAAATATGACATTGAAACTTGGATACCTTCTGAAAATAAATACAGAGAAACTCACTCAACATCAAATTGCGCCGATTTTCAGGCCAGGCATCTAAATATTAGATATAAAGATAAAACTGGAAAATTAAATTTTGTTCACACGCTAAACGGCACGGCTTTTGCAATAGGCAGAATACTTATTGCCATAATAGAAAATTATCAGCAAAAAGACGGCAGTATTAAAGTTCCGGCGGTTTTGCAAAAGTATACGGGAGCTAAAATCATAAAATGACAGAAGCGCAGATTATAGTCAAAAATTTGTCGGTAAGATACAAGATATTTGGTGAAAAGCGTCCTATGCACAGTAAAATAATTTTAATTTTGCATGGATGGGGATCTAATTCTGACAGGTGGCAAGAAATTGGGCAAGCATTATCGGAAAAAGGTTTTAAGGTAATTATTCCCGACATGCCAGGGTTTGGAAAAAGCGAAACTCCAAAAATTCCCTGGAATTTTAATAATTATGTTAGTTTCATAAAAGAATTTGCAGAAGATTTAAATTTTAAAAATTTTTATTTATTGGGGCATTCCTTTGGCGGGGCAATAGCAGTTAAGATTGCCATAGATGCTCCCCAAAAAGTAGATAAATTATTTTTAGTGGCTTGCGCTTGTATTAGAAAAAGAACTGTATTAAAAAAAGTTTTAGCCAAAATATCAAAAATTGTAAAAGTTTTTTCTTTTTTGCCTTTTTATGCATTGGCAAGAAAAGCTTTTTATAAATTTATTATTAGAAAAAGCGATTATGTTTACACGCAAGGCATAATGAAAGAAACTTATTTAAGCGTAATATCGGAAGACTTGTCGTGGCATTTGTCTTTTATCAAGGTTCCTACTGTTATTATTTGGGGCGATAAAGATGAATTAACGCCAGTGGAAAACGCTTATTTTATCAATCAGAAGATAAGTAATTCAAAGCTAATAATTGTTCCTGATGCCGGTCATGATTTAAATAGAAAAAAACCGGAAATTTTAGTAGAAAAAATAACTGAAAATATATAAAGTCAGAAACAAAGATATTTTTTAGCCCCGCCAACCCACGGCCTACCCGAATCTAAAAAATATCTTTGTTTCTGCAAAATCCATGTTTTTAACATTAAGTATTCTTTGGTTTATTAGGACTTCAAAGTATGTCTTTTTCTGGCTATATCTTTGGCAGCTGAAAGAATACCATATCGGACGTTTTTTGGACCATTTTAAAACACAAAAAGGGCAGAAGTTGCTTTTTAATTTTTTGCAAAGTTTTAAAATATTATTAGTAATATTTTTTTACAACAATATTATTTTTGTTTGGATTTTATCTTTAATTTATTTAATTGAGGTTTTTGTATTTCTAAAAACAATCTCTGATAAAAAAATTAAAAAGCCAAAAATTACCAAAAAAACTGTATTTTTAACACTTTTTTCCCTTTTTATAGTTATTTTATTTCCAATAATATTATACAAACTAAGATATAATATTACAAAATTTTCTTTATATCTTTTAGTTTTTGATTTTTTTATTCCGCTTATTATCGCGATGGCTGTTCTTTTGTTGGAACCATTAACAATACTATTGAGAAACAATACAATAAGAAAAGCCAAGAATAAAATTAAAAATTTTAAATTAATAACTGGCGGTCCCATTGTAATCGGCATTACGGGAAGTTATGGAAAAACCTCAACCAAAGAATTTTTGTCTACTATTCTTTCGTATAAATTCAATATTTTAAAAACCAGGGACCATCAGAATTCTGAAATTGGAATATCGAAATGTATTTTAGATAATTTAAATAGAGACCACCAAGTTTTTGTGGTTGAGATGGGCTCTTATAATAAGGGAGGAATAAAATTATTAGCCGATATCGTGAAGCCCAAAATAGGAATTGTCACAGGAGTTAATGAACAGCACTTGTCTCTTTTTGGCTCATTAAGTAACTTGCTTTCAGCCGAAGGTGGCGGGGAATTAGCGCAAGCATTACCCAAAGGTGGGCTTTTGATTTTGAATGGCGATAATAAATATTGCTTAGACCTTTATAAAAAAACTAATATAGAAAAGAAAATTTATACACTTTCGAAGGGCGGAATAGATTCGGATATATGGGCGGACGAAATTACGATGAGAAAAGATAATGTTTCTTTTGTGGTTTTAACTAAAGCAAAAGAAATGATTCCTTTTTCTATTAATGTTTTTGGCAAGCAAAATGTTCAAAATATTCTCGGAGCTATTTTAGCGGCCAAGCAGTTAGGCATGAGTTTTGAAGAAATTGCCAGAGCTTCAAAAAATATTACCGGAGACCAGTCGGGTTTGTTTTTAAAAAATGGCAAGCACGGAGTTAATGTGATAGATTCTTCTTATTCTTCAAATCCAAATGGAGTCGTGGCTGATTTGGAATATTTAAGTATTTTTCCTAAAAAGAAAGTCGTGATTATGCCATGCTTAATTGAACTGGGTAGAGAATCGGCGGAAATTCACGAAAGAATAGGAAAGGAGATAGGCAAGATATGCGATTTGGCGATTATTACGACAAAAGAAATGTTTAGGCAAATTAAAAAAGGAGCCGTTGCCTCTGGTATGAATGAAAAAAATATTGTATTTTGCGAAAGACCAGAAGAAATATTAACAAGAATATCAATTTTTTGCACAAAAGGGGATACGATTCTTTTGGAAGGCAGGGTGCCGGAAAAAGTAATTTTAAAACTTGTAGCATAAATGATTTTTAAAAACCATTTTAAGCCAATTTCAATTTCTTTGTCGCCAAATATAGAGCCCGATGATATTGGGCTTGTTTTAAGATTAATTTTTTCTCCATGGAAATGGAAAAAAGGCAAAATTATCAAGGAACTAGAAAATGAATTTAAAAAATATATCGGCGTAAAATATGCATTTTCTTTTAATAGTGGCCGAAGCTCATTTTACGCAATTTTAAGAACGCTTGATTTGCCAAAAGACACAGAAGTTTTGTTGCAGGCTTTTACTTGTAATGCCGCGGTGAATCCTATCTTGTGGCAAAACTTAAGTCCTGTTTATGTGGATTGCGATGAAAATTCTTTTAATATGGATATGGACGACTTAAAGAAAAAAATATCAGCCCTTGGGAAAACTCAAGGTAAAGTTTTAATGATTCAACATACATTTGGTTTACCGGCAAATATGGACGAAGTTTTGTCTATTGTGCGACAAAACGGATTAATTTTAATTGAGGATTGCGCCCATGCGCTTGGAGCGGAATATAAAAATCAAAAAGTTGGAACTTTCGGCAAAGCCGGATTTTTTAGTTTTTCGCGCGACAAAGTCATTTCTTCTGTTTATGGCGGGATGGTTGTTGCAAATGATGATGTTTTAGCAGAGAAACTTAAAAAACTGCAAAACGAATTTGGATATCCTTCGTATTTTTGGATATTTCAACAACTACTGCATCCAATTTTGCTAAACTTTATAATTTTACCAATTTATAATTTTTTGGATTTGGGTAAAATATTTTTAATTTTATCTCAGTGGTTTCATATTTTATCGAAAGCAGTGCACTGGAAAGAGAAAAGGGGAGTCCGACCCAGTTATTTTCCTAAATCTTTGCCAAATTCTTTAGCTCTCATGGCTAAAAACCAATTATTAAAATTGGATAAATTTTATGAACACAGAAAAGATATTAGCAAGTTTTATTACGAAAATTTAAAAGAAAGTTCTTTTTTTGTTTCAATAGATTTATCTTTAAATAATTTAAATGGAAAAAATATTAAACACAGTTTTTTGC
>CAYXRV010000029.1:4164-5115 GCA_964466215.1 uncultured Candidatus Saccharibacteria bacterium | reverse complement strand
GGGGCGTGTGGCTGAGCAGCAAAGGCATCAGACTGTAAATCTGACGGGTTCTACCCTTCGCAGGTGCAAGTCCTGCCGCGCCCACAGTTTTTAAAAGCCGGAATAGTTCAGTGGTAGAACGTCATCTTGGTAAGATGAAGGTCGTGGGTCCGATTCCCACTTTCGGCTCATTCTTGCTCCATAAAAATTAAAAAATAAAATAAGAAAATAACATGGCAGCCAAAAAACCATTTTTAAAAGTTCAGTGCGCAGTTTGTAAAAACGTTAATTATTTTACAAAAAAATCCAAACTGGCAGCGACGGGAGAAAAAAAGTTAGAATTAAGCAAATTTTGCAAATTTTGCAAAAAACACACCTTGCACAAGGAAAGCAAAAAAGCGTAATTTTATTGCTTTGCCCGTCCAAGGCCAGAGTGGCAGAGGAGGGCGCGACAAAAAAACGGCGGATTTGCCGGTTTTTTTGTTATGCTGTATCATATATTTATTAAATAATAAAAAATATTATGAGATTAATAATTGCGCGCCATGGGCAGACTAATGAAAATGTCAGTGGAATTATTATTGGCCAGGAGGCGAATGCGATGCTTAATAAAGAAGGCATTTTACAAGCCCAAAAACTGGCGGAGTTTTTAAAAAATGAGAAAATTAATTTTGCCTATGTGAGTTCTCAAACCAGAGCCGTGCATACTGCAAAAGAAGTTTTAAAATTTCATCCAACCGCGCAAGTGGTTGTTGCTCATCAGTTAAAAGAGCAAAATTTGGGAATATATGAAGGTAAAGGAAAAACAGAATGGAAGGAAATAAAGAAAAATTCCAAGGAACCGTTTCATGTTTTTAAGCCCCAAAATGGAGAATCTTATGCTGAATTGCAAGAAAGAGTAAAGACATTTTTCGGTGATTTAATTCCAAAGCATAAAAACGACACAGTGCTCATGGTAAGCCACGGAGGAAC
>CAYXRV010000029.1:0-4154 GCA_964466215.1 uncultured Candidatus Saccharibacteria bacterium | reverse complement strand
TGCTTTATTTGCATTTATTGAATAAAGAAATTACGGAAGAAAATCACAAAGCTCATAAGCCAGAAAATACCGCTCTGACTGTTTTAGATATTTTTACCGACAAAGAAATTAAAATCCATTATTTCAACAGCACAGAACATCTTAAGAATAATTAATTATTGACTATCTTTTATTTTATTAATCAATGATTTTTCTGTGTCCCATTTTGCCCGAAGAGCAAGGTTTTGGTCGTTGTCCCGCCTGCGTTGATAGGTTTCTTGTTTGGAGCCAAATTTGGCAATCTTTGGATTTTCGGTTTGCGACACGGCAAATCGGGCCTATGGTTAGGCGGTTATATCGGCGAACCCGATAACGCTATATTCCCAGCGATCGATTCGCCTTCATCAAACCCAAACTCATCAAGTAATTTCACACCTGTCCGCGCGCGGGCAGACAAAACCTCTCTTTGCATTATGCATTGAGGGGTTCTTTTTATTTCCAAATTTTTAAAATTATTTATCGTCTTTGTTTTTTTGAGCTCGGGCATTCACTTCGTAGCTTGTGTTTGGAGTTTCAAAAAAATTGACTAATTCATATACATCGGTGGCAGTGCTCATCCATTTAGCAGGATTAGTAACATTGTAATAAGGAGCAAAGCCGAGTTCTTCCATTCTTCTGTCGGCGACATATTGAACATATTGATTTACATAATCGGCATTGAGTCCCAAAATACCGCGAGGGAAAAGGTCTTTATTATAATTTATTTCCAAGTTAACTCCTTCTATAATTATATCTTTTATCTCTTTTGCAAATTCTCCGGAAACTAATTCAGAATTTTCCTCCAAGATAGCCAGCGCCAAATTTATGCCAAATTTCAAATGCAAACTTTCGTCGCGCAAAACCCAGTTTATCATAGAACCAAGATTTCTTAATTTATTTCTTTGCCTGAAAGAAAGAATAACCATAAACCCGCTGTAAAACCAAATGCCTTCCATGATAATATTGTATGCGATAAGATTTCTTATAAAATCTTTTTTGCCTTCAATAGTTTCTATATCATAGTGCTCTTGCGTCATGCGGTCTATGTATTTATTTACAAAATCTTCTTTGGCTTTCATTGAGGGGGTTTGTATGTGCATGTCGTATATTTTTGACCTGTCAATCGGCAGTGTTTCTAAAACATATTCAAAAGCAACGCAATGATTTGCTTCTTCCCACATTTGTTTTGCCAAATAAAGGTGGCATTCTGCCGATGTAAGATAAGGATAAACTCCCAAAGCCAAAACCCTGTTCACCAATAATTCGGTCGGATTAAAAAATGACATCACAAACTCAACCGCATATTTTTCGTCGTCTGTCATATTTGCCCAATCTTCCAAATCTTCTTTGAGTGGTATTTCGTGCGGATACCATGTGTTTGCAATGGCCTGGTCGTAAAGCTTTCTTGCCCATGGATAAAGAGAAGGGTGAATATTGAAATTTTTTGGAGAAACTTTTCCTGTTAATGACATAATATTAATTTTTTAAATTATCTTTTTTTGATAGCCGACTGCGAAAGGCGACACGGGAGGCGCCGATGATATTTCCTTGTCTACGTTGGAAAATCCGATTTTTCCAAGCTGTTCTCTTTTGTTTACCGATATAGTGCTTTGCTCTGCGGTATGTCGCGGTTTCATATGCAAATAATATGTGGTTTTCAATCCTTTTTTCCAGGCGGTTTTGTAGATATCCATTATTTCTTCAATAACACGAGTTTCAAGATACATATTTCGCGACAAAGACTGGTCAACCCATTTTTGGGCTCTGGCGGCGATTTCTATAAACGCGTATGGCGACACTTCAAACGATGACTTATATCTGTCTCTGATGTTTTTTGGTATTATTTCTATTCCGGAAATATCTCCCTGTCTTTCTATTATATCCTGACGCACTTGGTCCCACAAGTTGTGTTCTTTTAATTCGTTTACCAAATTATGATTGATATCCAAATATTTACCCGATATTTTATTTCTGGAAAATACTTGGGCAAATCTTGGGTCTATGCCCGGAGTAGTACCCGCAACGAGGCCAATATTGGCATTGGGAGCCACGGCCATCAATGTTGCGTTTCTCATTCCGTTTTTTACTTTTTGTCGCAATTGCGACCAATCAATGCCAAGCTCTTGGGCATAACTTTTTCTGTCAATTTCTATTTTTTGGCCTCGACTGTTTTCCAATTCTCCAATTGTATCAAAGGGAACAATGCCCCTTGACCATTTGGAACCCGCAAAATGCTGATAGCTTCCTCTTTCTTTTGCAAGGTTGGCGCTTTCATCTATTGCCATGTAACTTATAAACTCAAAAATTTTATCAACTAATTCATATGACCTCTCTTCTTCATAAGTATATTTAAAAATTTCCACAGCTTCGGAAAATCCCATTAATCCAAGACCCACCGCTCGGTTTTCTTTATCTGATTTTACGGCTTCCGGTATTGGCAGAACATTTATATCAATAAGATTGTCTAAATGCCTTACGGCAAAACGAGTGGTTTCTTCCAATTTTTTCCAGTTGATGGATTTATTTTCTATGTGAGCGGTAATATTTATTGACGCCAAATTGCATACTGCAATATTATCTCTGTCTTGCGGTAGGCAGATTTCAGTGCACAAGTTAGACATATGTATTGTGCCGGTGTTGTCGTTTAGGGCGCGCACATTGATTGGGTCTTTGAATGTTAGCCAAGGGTGAGAAGTTGTTTGAAGCATAACCAATATTTGTCGGTATTGCTCTTCGGCCGGTATTTTTGCGAATGTTCTGAGTTTCCCCCGGTCGGCCATTTCAATATATTCTTTGTATCTTTTTGTGAAAGATTCTCCATATAGTTCGTTTAAATCGGGAGTTTCTTTTGGGTCAAACATATACCACGGTTCATTTTTTTCTACCCGCCTCATAAATTCGTCAGACATAAAAACAGCGGTGTCGGCTGTTCTCATTCTTAAATAATCGTCTCCTGCGTTGTGCCGCCACATTAAAAAATCGGGAAAATCAAGATGCCAATTTTCCATGTAAAAACACAAGGCTCCCTTTTTCTTTCCGCCTCTTTGTATGGCTCTTATGGCGGTATCTATAATTTTTGCAAAAGGAGTTGGGCCGGATGAAGTTGTATTATTTGACGACAAAGGAGAACCGCTGGCTCTCAGTTTTGTAATTGACGCCCCTATACCTCCCGTTGCTTTTGATATTTTTATTACATCCGACACCGATTTTGCGATATTTTCTATGTCGTCTTGAATTTCTAAAAGAAAACAATTTGAGAGGGCGGGCATGGTGGTGCCGGCTCCAATATTTGTTGAGCCGCCGGCAATATATTCCAAATTAGACATTTTATTATAAAATAAAATTGCCCATTTTGTGGTGTCTGATTCGTTGTATGAAAGCCCCATCGCCACTCTCATAAAAAAATATTGAGGAGGTTCTATCGGTTTTTGCAATTTATCTTTCATTGCATAACGATTAAGTAGAGTTGATACACCTGCATATTTGAAAAGTTCGTCTTTCTCTATATCAATTGCCTCCGCTAATTTTTCAAGGTCAAAGTTTTTAGCCATTCTTTCGTCAAGAAATTTCCCATCCACTCCATTTTTAATATAATCAACAAATAATTTTTTGTATTTTTCTTTAAGTATGTTTTTATCTTCGTCATAATCGCCAAAAATTCTTTTATATACTGTTTTGAGCAACAATCTTGTGGCTATTTTGTCATATACTATATCTTCTTGTATGTTCTGTAATGCCGCGTTAATTGTCGCGTAGTCGAGTTCTTCGGTGGTTATGCCGTCGTAAAGCATCAGAGTTGTTTCTGTGGCAATTTGCACAACTTTGCTTATAGGGTCTTGCAAACCAAAACAGGCCCTTTCAATTGACCTATTTATTCTGTCGGCGTTAAAATCTTCTTTACTGCCATCTCTTTTGGTGACTTGGATATTCATATTATCTGTATATTTGCATTTTTATTAATATTATTTTAACATTATTATTACTTTACTGTAATAGGATTTTATTACTAATAAGAGTTAAGGTCAACCTGTGAATAACTTATAAAAATATTAAAAATAACAAAAAATTTATGACTTGTGAAATATGCAATTTTAAGAACCCCAAAGGGTCGGTTACAGCCGTAATTATCAAAGATG
>CAYXRV010000028.1:0-5195 GCA_964466215.1 uncultured Candidatus Saccharibacteria bacterium | reverse complement strand
CTTTTTTTATTTCCACTTGATGTTGTTTTGGCAAAAGATTTTGCACAAAAACAGTGGGGGATAAAAAGCTGGTTTTATTAATAATTTTAGAATCCACAACAATATCTGCTCCCTGTGGCAATGCCTTCACATAAATTCCGCCGGTAATTACTATTCTTTTTTGCTCAAAATCTACCCTATATCCCAAGGAATAAATAATAATATATGGAGCCACAATCAAAAATAGTATTACGCACAGAACCAATATTAGAGAACGAATTTTCTTTGTCATAATTTAATATAAGTCGATTTTCGCATAAATCAGCCCACTTTACAAGAACTTTTTTTTGGATTAGGATTAGAGTATTCTGGAATAATTAAACATAAAAAAAGTGGCAGATAAATTTGTAATTCAGGGTCAAAAAACTCTTTCTGGAGAAATTGTCGTTAGAGGGTCAAAAAACGCCGCAGGACCTATTTTGGCCTCATGCCTTTTAACCGATAAAGAATGCACAATAGACAATATTTCTTTAATAGAAGATATTTTTAATGTGCTGGAAGTTTTAAAGAGTATGGGGGTCAAGGTTGAAATGGTGGGTGATAGAAAAGTAAAAATTACCGCCGATTCTTTAGATGTTAGTAAAATAGATTTTGAGAAAATGTCAAAAACCAGAATTTCTGTGTTGTTTTTTGGGTCTCTTTTATCAAGAGTCAAACATTTTAAAATGGCAGCTCCCGGCGGAGACAGAATAGGGTTGAGGCCGATTTCTGTTCACTTGCGCGCTCTTGAAAAATTGGGAGCTAAAATTGAAAGGCAAAATGGTTTTTATACGGTAGATTGCGAGAGTTTAAAGGGAGCGGAAATTGTTTTGGAAGAATTCTCGGTTACTGCCACGGAAACCATAATGTTGGCAGCCGTTTTGGCAGAAGGAAAAACAATAATTAAGGGAGCGGCTTGCGAACCCCATGTTCAGGATTTGGGAAAAATGTTAGAAAAAATGGGAGCTAAAATAAAAGGAGTCGGAACTCACACAATTGAAATTAATGGGGTAAAACATTTAAAAGGAGTTTCTCATAGCATTATTTTTGACCCGATAGAAGCGGCGACATTTATTGTTATTGGGGCCTGTGTGCCTGGAAAAATTACCGTTAAAAATGTACACTTAGAGCACTTGGATTTGTTTTTTGAAAAGCTTAAGGAAATCGGAGTTAATTTTGAAAAAGGCGAAAATAGTGTTACAGTTTCTTATTCTCCAAATTTAAATCCCATAAAAATTCAGGCGCTTCCTTATCCGGGATTTCCCACCGATTTTTTACCAATAATGATTCCTCTTTTACTGAATGCCAAGGGGAAGAGTTTGGTTCACGACCCTTTATATGAAAACAGGTTTAATTATGTGCATCAGTTAAGGAAAATGGGTGGCGATGTTGAAATAGTTGACCCTCATAGAGCTTTTGTTTTCGGTCCTTCCAAACTTTCTGGCTTAACTATTGAATCTTGGGATATCAGAGCCGGCGCTTGCTTGATTATTGCGGGATTAATGGCAGAAGGAAAAACAACAATTGAAAATATTTTTCAAATTGACAGAGGATATGAAAAAATAGAAGAGCGCTTGCAAAAATTAGGAGCGGATATCAAGCGAATTTAAAACTATTACTATGTTTAACGCTAAAATTGCTATTGACCTTGGAACCTGCAATTCTTTAGTTTACGTGCAGGGCAAAGGCATTGTTTTACAGGAGCCATCGGTGGTTGCCGTTTCTTTAACCGACAACAGAATTTTAGCAGTGGGCGAGAAAGCCAAAGAAATGATTGGCCGAACGCCAGCTGATATTAAAGTATACAGACCGCTCAAAGATGGAGTAATCGCCGACTACAAAGTAACACAGGCAATGATGCGTCATTTTATTTCAAAAGCGGCGAGTAATTTTAAGTTATTTAAACCGGAGTTAGTTATTTCTGTGCCGGCGGGAATTACCAGCACAGAAAAAAGGGCTGTAATTGAAGCGGCTTTGTCGGCTGGAGCCAAACAGGCTTTTGTTGCTAAAGAGCCCATTTTAGCTGCCATTGGAGCCGGCATCCCAATTAATTCATGCTCAGGACATATGATTATTGATATTGGAGGAGGCACATCTGAAGTGGCTGTAATTTCGCTCGGAGGAATAGTGACGGCTCATTCCGTGAGAGTAGCCGGCGACAAAATAGATGCAGCTATTACAGAATATATTAAAAAGAAATACAATTTGGCAATTGGAACTCAGTCTGCGGAAGAAATAAAAATAAAAGTTGGCACAGCTCTTCCGCAAAAAGAGGTAAGATATTTGGAAATTCAGGGAAGGGATTTAATTTTGGGATTGCCAAGAAATATTAAAATATCCAACAATGAAGTTTGCGAATCTATTTCAGATGTGTTGGCTGAAATTATTCAGGCGGCAAAACAAGTATTGTCGGAAACCCCTCCCGAACTTTCGGCCGATATTATGAATAAGGGAATTATTATGGCTGGCGGCGGTTCTATGTTGCCCAAAATTAATGAATTGGTGGCTCAAAGCACAGGTGTGCCATGTTTTGTTGCGGAAGAATCTTTGTTTTGCGTTATTAAGGGAACAGGAATAGTTTTGGAGCATCTTGATGAATATAAAAAAGTAGTAATGTCAAAAAAATAATGTTAACCGGTCACGAAAAACAGTGGAATTTTTTAAAGAAAAAATTTGAATCAAATCAATTAGCTCATGCTTATTTATTTTCCGGAGAAGAAAAACTGGGGAAAAAAACTTTGGCAAAAAAATTTGTGAAATTGATTAATTGTACAAGTGATAGCCAAAAACCCTGTGGCCTTTGTAGAAATTGCAAAGATATAGAAAAGGAAAATTATTTAGACCTTTTAATAGTAAATCTTAAAGATGATAAGAAAGAGATTGAGATTTCGCAGGCAAGAGAAGCTTTAAATTTTTTAAGCTATAAATCGTATCACGGTTCTTTTAAGGTGGTAATTATAGATGGGGCCGAAGCAATGAATTCGGAGGCGCAAAGTTGTTTTTTAAAAACGCTTGAAGAGCCAAAAGGAAAAACAATTTTAATTTTAATATCTTCGCGCCCGGAAATGCTGTTAGGCACAATATTATCCAGATGCCAGACAATTAAGTTTTTTCCTTTTAAAAAATACGAGATATCGCCACAAGAGCAACAAACTTTACAAGAATTATTAAATATCATAAATTCTGACCTTGCAACAAAATTTCAATATGTAAAACAAATAAATTTAGATGGGAACAATTTTAAAAAAATATTGGAAATTTTACAAAGATATTTTAGATATTTATTATTTTCAAAATTGGGAATTGAAAAATTGATTTCAGAAAATAATTATTCTATATCAAAAATTAAAGAAGTTTTAAAATTATTAGAAACAATTAATATACAAACATCTTTAACTAACGCCAGCCCCAAATTGGCATTAGAAATATTATTAATGGAAATGTAATATATGAGCACATACAAAGAATCTATTGATAAAATTAAACCGGAACTGGAAAAATCATTCAAATTTTTGGAAGCGGAGGTAGCTAAAATTAATACAGGAAGAGCAAACCCTTCTTTAGTTGAAGATATAACGGTTGATGCTTTTGGGTCAAAATTTGCCTTAAAGCAGTTAGGAGCCATTTCAAGTCCGCAGTCAAACCAAATAGTGATACAGCCCTGGGATATTTCATATATTGAGCCTATAGAAAAAGCAATATCTTCTTCCGGGCTTGGGATGTCGGCTGTTGTTGATAAAAACATTATAAGATTAAATCTGCCTCTTTTGACAGAAGAATACAGGCAAATGCTTGTGAAAACATTAAACGAAAAGGCAGAACAAACAAGAAAAACAATAAGGCACTGGAGAGAAGATGCGTGGAATGAAATTCAGCAATCACAAAAAGACAAAAAAATATCGGAAGACGACAAATTCAGAGGCAAAGACGAACTTCAAAAAGTAATTGACGACTATACGGAAAAAATAAAAAGTTTAATAGAAAAAAAGAAGAACGAATTAATATAAGTAACAAATCTAAATAATATGATATCTGTTGTTTTAACGTTAATAATTGCCCTTTTTAGTTTGATATCCTTAATGGTCATTCATGAATTTGGACATTTTATTATAGCCAAAAAATTTGGAGTAAAAGTCGAAGAATTCGGCATCGGTTATCCGCCAAAAATTTTCGGCAAAAAATTCGGCGAAACTCTTTATTCTGTAAATCTTTTGCCGTTGGGAGCTTTTGTAAAAATATACGGAGAAGAAGGCGATGTTGACGATTACAGAAGTTTTTCAAACTTGGCTATTTGGAAAAGAGTTCTTATAATCATAGGCGGAGTGGTTGCTTTTTGGATTGCTTCTATAATTCTTTTTTCTGTGGTTTTTGCTATTGGAGCCGATATTCCTGTTGGTGACCAAGATGTTGCCGGACTTACAAACACAAGAGTTCAGGTAATTTCGGTTGCGGAAGATTCTCCGGCAAAAACCGCAGGGTTAGCAACAGGAGATATAATGCTGAATTTTAAATCAAAAAATATTGAAACAACAATTAATAAAATAAAAGATATTCAGGATTTTACAAAAAAAAACGCCGGAAAACAAATAACTTTGACAATTGAGAGACAGGGTAAAATTATTGAAACCTCTTTGACTCCTAGGGTTTCGTCGCCGCAAGGGCAAGGGGCATTGGGGGTGGGACTCGAAAGAATGGGCACTCTTGTTAAAAAATATCCTTGGTATCAGGCGCCAATTAAAGGAACTATTTATACAGGCGAGGTAACAATAAAAGCGGTACAAGGGCTCTTTACCGTTTTTAGAGACTTGTTTAAGGGTAAAGGTGTCCCGCAGGGCGCTGAAATGATGGGGCCTATTGGCATTACCGTGTTTTTGGCGAGGGCGGTGGATTTTGGCCCAGGATTTTTTCTGTATTTTATAGCGTCTATTTCTGTTTTTGTGGCGATATTCAACATATTTCCGATTCCGGCATTGGACGGAGGAAAACTAATATTTTTAGCCATAGAAAAAATAAAAGGGAGTCCGGTTTCTGCAAGAGTTGAGCAAAATATAACGGTGGTATTTTTCTTTTTATTGATTGCAATATCCCTTTTTGTAACAATTAAATTTGACATCCCGCGCCTTTCAGAATTTATAAAGTCATCAATACAAAAGTAATTTATGGAAAAGAAAGAAAAT
>CAYXRV010000027.1:0-5313 GCA_964466215.1 uncultured Candidatus Saccharibacteria bacterium | reverse complement strand
TATGAAAAATTCGGGCAATACGCTATTTGGCGTAGGCAGGGCCAAAGGCGAAAATCGCGTGATAGAAGCGGCGGCAAAAGCAATCAATTCTCCCTTATTGGATTTTTCAATCAAGGGGGCGAAGGGGGTTTTGTTTAATGCGTCTGGACAAGATGTGACTTTGAATGAAATTCAAGAAGCGGCGAAAGTTATTACAAAAAACGTTGACCCGAAAGCTCAAATAATTTTTGGCGCGGTAAAAGACAATACTCTTTTGAAAGGCGAGATAAAAATTACCGTTATAGCAACCAAATTTTAAAGTACTTTAATGACTCCGTCAAAAATACTTTTTTATTTAAGCATTTCGTTTATTGCAGGAATATTTATAAGTTCAGTAGTAAAAATTCCCCCGATTTTTTCATGGGGTTTTTTATTTTTAGGGGTTTTAATAATTATTGCTTCGGTATTTTTTAAAAGAGACAATCTGGCGATAACTAGTTTTTGTATTTTCTTTTTAGTATTAGGAATTATCCGATTGCAGATTTCAGAATTTAATATTTTAAATAACGAATTGAGAAAATTGAATAATAAGGGAGAAACTACTTTAATTGGTAAAATTATAAGTGAACCCGATGTGAGAGAAAATTCCCAAAAATTAAAAATAAAAATAGAGAATCCCAAAGGCATTGTTTTAGCCACAGTCGGCCGTTATCCGGAATACAAATTTTTAGATAAATTAAAGATTATAGGAAAGCTTGAAATTCCCGCGGAAACAGAAGATTTTAGTTATAAAAACTATTTGTTAAAAGACGGCATTTATTCTGTAATGGCTTTTCCAAAAGTTGAATTATTGGGGCAAGAAAAAACCGCGCCGGTTGATTTAGTTTATGCAGAAATTTTAAAGTTTAAACAAAAATTAAGAGAAAGCATCCGTAAAAATTACTCGCCACCGCAAAGTTTAATTCTTGAGGGAACAATTCTCGGCGACAACGGAGTAATGTCGCAAGATTTAAAAAATAAATTAAATATTACAGGACTTCGCCATATTATAGCCGTTTCTGGCACCCATGTTGTTATTTTAAGCGCGATTTTAATATCTCTTTTATTGGCCATGGGATTGTGGCGTCAGCAGGCCTTTTATGTTTCGGTCACTTTTATTTGGATTTATATTATTCTTACCGGTTTGCCGGCATCCGGCGTAAGGGCGGGAATTATGGGCACTCTTTTTCTTTTAGCCGAAAAACTTGGCAGGCAAAGCACAGCTACTCGCATTATCACAATGGCGGGAGCTGTAATGGTGGCTCAAAATCCTTTGCTTTTATTATACGATGTTGGTTTTCAGCTGTCTTTTTTGGCCTCAATGGGCATTATTTATTTTAATCCGTTTTTTACAAATCTTTTTATAAAATTTGCATTTTCTAAAAAATTTAAAGTAAAAAATTTAATAAATATAATTTCAACAACGTTCGCCGCTCAAATTTTTACCTTGCCCGTAATGGTATATAACTTTGGCAATATATCTTTGGTGTCTCCCATAACCAATCTTTTGGTTTTGCCGATTGTTTCCGGCCTAATGATTTTTGGATTTTTGTCGTCTATTTTGGGAATTATGTCTCAATCTTTGGGTTGGATTTTTTCTGTGCCTTGTTGGTTTTTACTTACTTATTTTATAAAAGTGATAGATATATTTTCACAGCCTTGGGCTGTAAAAACAATTAAAAATATCCACTGGATATGGATAGTTATTTCTTATTTCATTTTGAGTATTATTGTGTATTGGTTGCAGAAAAATAAAAAACCAGAATTTTTGTAAATAAATAGCCGCAAGATTTTATCTTTGCGGCTTTTTTGCGTCGTAGGGGACGCTACCTTTGTTCGAGAACTATTTCGTTCTCATTTGAATCTGTAAATTCTGGGGGCATGTCAATCTTTTCTACTTCCCAGTATTCGTTAATCCATAAAAGGATTATTTCTGTGTTGAGCCCAAAAGACTCGACCGTCTCTTTAGATTTTTTTAAATGCTCAATCTGTTCTTCTTCCCCGCTAGGATTCCCGGCGCATCCGAAGTGACCGACAATCGCCACAAGTTTTGAACCATGATGATTCACAGAAATCACCATTCTTTTTTTAATATTTTCAATTAGAAAGTTGTCTGTGTTATCTGCCAAAATTTTGTTTGGCCCAGGCTCAGTTACCATGTCAACATGGTCTACTCCATAGTTTTCCTTGATGTATTTTTCTACGGGGCCCTGGACTCTGCCGTCCATGCAATTTACCACGCAAGCGAAAGTAGGGGTTTTCACGTTTTTTTCCTTCTTTGCGGTGTTATTGTTTTTTGTCATACCAAAATTCATAGTCATAATGACGGCCAGAGCATACAATGCAGCTACTATCATTGTGCCTCGTAGAGTTTCCTTCTTTTCTTCCATTCGATATCTCCTTGTTAAAGAGCTAAAAAGTATAACTCTAATACTACCAGAATATTAAAATTTTTCAAGTATTATGGTACAATCATAATAATATGAATTCAGATAATCAAAATGATAAAAAAGCATGGGTTTTGGCGGCCGATATGGGCTATGGTCATCAAAGAACGGCATATCCTTTGAAAGATTTATCTTTTTCGGGAAAAATTATTAATGCCAATAGTTATGACGGGATTCCAGAAAAAGATAAGAGATTTTGGAATTCAACAAGGTCTCTATATGAATTTATTTCAAGATTTAAGAGAATTCCTTTAATTGGCAATATGATTTTTTCTTTTCTTGATAAATTCCAAAAAATTCTTAGCTATTATCCCATAAGAGATTTGTCCCGTCCCGATTTTAATATAAAAATTGTTTTTTCTTTCATTAAAAAAGGATGGGGAGAGGATTTAATTTTGAGGTTCAAAAAGAACCCCTTGCCGTTAATTAGCACTTTTTTTACGCCGGCTTTCATGGCAGAATACTTTCAATACCCAAATGATATTTATTGCGTTGTTTGTGATGCTGATGTTGCCAGAGCGTGGGCTTCTTTAGACCCTAAAAAAAGTAAAATTAAATATTTTGCTCCATGTACATGGGTAAGAGACAGATTAAAACTTTACGGAGTGGACTCTCAAAAAATATTTTTGACTGGTTTTCCTTTGCCGAAAGAGAATATAGGAGAAGATATGGAAATTTTAAAAGAAGATTTAAGAAATCGTATTGTAAATCTTGACCCAAAAAGAAATTATAGGCAATTATATAAACCTTTAATTCAGAGCTATTTGGGAGATTTGCCCGAAAAGTCTGACCATCCTTTAACAATAATGTTTTCTATCGGAGGGGCTGGCGCTCAGAAGGAGATAGGACTAAGAGCCATAAATAGTCTGAAAAACAAAATAAAAGCCAACAAGCTCAGAATGATTATTGCTCTGGGAACCAGGGGAGAATTAACCAAATATTTTGCAGATAATATCAGGGGCTTGAAACTGGACGGCTGGGTTCACATATTGTCTGCTAAAACCACAAATGAATATTTTGAGAAGTTTAATCAGGCGCTAAGAGAGACAGATGTTTTGTGGACTAAGCCTTCGGAACTTTCTTTTTACGCGGGATTAGGAATTCCTATTGTTATTGCTCCCTCAATTGGTTCTCAGGAAGATTTTAATAAAAAATGGCTTTTGCATATTGGCGCGGGAGTTCCTCAAGAAAATCCAAAATATACCGACCAGTGGCTTTTTGACTTGTTGAATTCTGGCAATCTCGCAGAAGTTGCAATGCAAGGTTTTGTTGAAATAGAAAAAATGGGGACTTATAATATTAAAAAAATAATAGAATCTAAATCTTAAATAAAAAATGAATAAAATGCTTAAAATAATAATTTCAGTTTTACTTGTGTTATTTATAATTTTTTTGTGGTATTTTTTTATTGGCAACTCTCCAAAGCAAAAAAATATTTTGTGGGGAGTTAATTTTTCGCAAATGCAGGCAGAAAATTTAAAACTTGACTGGAAGGAAACGTATCTTGCCTTATTAGATGACCTCAAAGTAAAAAACCTAAAATTAATAACTAATTGGAATTTTGTCGAAGGTGTAAAAGATGATTATTATTTTGGAGATATAGATTGGCAAATGAAAGAAGCCGAATCAAGAGGGGTAAATTTGGTTTATGTTGTTGGCATGAAAACTGGGCGTTGGCCAGAATGCCATATTCCTAAATGGGCGGTTGGCCTTTCAAAAGAACAGCAACAGCAAGAAATATTGAAATATATTAAAGAAATTGTTTTAAGATATAAGGGGTCTAAAGCAATCGTCGCTTGGCAGGTGGAAAATGAGCCACTTTTTAAATTTGGGGAATGTCCGTGGTATGATAAAAACTTCTTGAAAAAAGAAGTAGAATTGGTAAAATCACTTGATCCTACGAGGTCGGTTATTGTTTCGGATTCAGGAGAACAATCAATGTGGTTTGGGGTAGTTGGCGCGGGAGATATAGTTGGAATAACTATGTACAGAAAGGTTTGGAGCCATATAAATAATATTTACGGTTTTTATTTTGATTCATTTTTACCGCCAGTTCATTACTGGCGAAAAGCTCAAATTATAAAAAAAGTATTTGGCAAAAATGTAATTTGCATAGAATTGCAAGCAGAGCCGTGGGCGCAGAAACTTTTTTATGATGTTCCTCTAGAAGAGCAGGAGAAAACTATGAATTTGGAACAATTCCAAAAAAATATTGAATATGCAAAAGCAACTGGTTTAGATGAATTCTATCTCTGGGGAGGTGAATGGTGGTATTGGATGAAAAAAACGCAGAATAAACCGGAAATTTGGAACGAAGCCAAAAAACTATTTATAATCAATTAAATTTTATGAACATAAAAATTGTGAAAAATAAATACATAAATGCGCTGTTTATTATGATGTTGTTTTCGGCCATAGCTCACATGCTGATTCTTTTTTATTTGGCAATTATTTCGGCAGATTTTTATATTATAAATTATTTCAAAATATTAGATTTGGACTCATTTTTTCCGGGCGCATTTGATAATCTTATCGGAGGCGTTTCTTCGATATTGCTTTTGATTGTTATTTATATAATTATCTTGAAAAATAATAAGGACTAAAAATGAAAAAAAAGAAAGTTTTAATTTTGCACGGCCAGCCAGGCATGGGCCATTTAATAACAGCCAGGGCCCTTATGGAAGTTTTTTCAAAAAAATATCCGGAAATTGAAATAAAAGACGCCGATGCGTTTGATTTTCTTTATGGGGCTCTTAGGCACGGGTATCCTTATTTTTACAATCATATTGTGGCTAAATTCCCATACATTTTTAGAATGTTTTACCACAGTTACAACAACAAATTATTT
>CAYXRV010000026.1:3860-5322 GCA_964466215.1 uncultured Candidatus Saccharibacteria bacterium | reverse complement strand
ATCGCTGGGCTATCTTTGTATTTTTTTCGTCCCTTTTGGCTAATGGAGAAATATCAATTGGTAAATTTATCAAAAATCCGGGGCCCGAAATATTTTTGCGACAATATTTCCATAAATTATCAATGGCCCTTGTTCTATTAAATCCGTTTTTATCATAAGTAATATTCAGTTTTATAAGCTGTTTTTCCATTTCTTCCAAACTGGCTTCTAAAATATTTATTTTGGCATATTTATTTATTAAAGTGGCGTAGTCGTATATTTCCCACTTTTTGGAAAAATCAACATTGAAATTTTTAATTTTAAATTTTAAAGCGCCAAATGTTTTTTTTATCACATATTTATACATTTCTTCAACAAATTTCATTCCTTGTTTATAATCGGCATATGCCCAATAAAACTCCATTTGAGTGTAATCCTGCAAATGTTCCGCATCCATGCCTTCGTTTCTGAATTGCCTGCCTATTTCAAATGTTTTTTCAAAACCGGCAACCATTAGTCTTTTCTGCCATAATTCACCCATAGAAATTCTTAAATATAAATCAATGTCTAAAGCGTTATGATGAGTTTCAAAAGCTTTGGCATCGGCCCCGCCGGTGGTTGTTTCTAATATCGGAGTTTCAACTTCCAAAAATCCTTTGCTCGTCAAAAATTCCCGCATAGAATTCCAAAAAACCGCTCTTTTCTGAATCATTTCTTTTACTTCCGGATTAAACAAAATATCCAAATATCTTTTTCTTAACCTTTCTTCAATATCCAAAAGTCCATGCCATTTTTCGGGCAACGGCAAAAGTGACTTGACCAGCATTTTATAGTCGTCTGCCTCAATTGTTTTTTCTCCTCTCTTTGTAATAAACAGAGTTCCCTTAATTTCAATAAAATCCCCAATATCAAAATGGTCTGTAAAAAATTTATAACCTTTTTCGCCTAATTTATCTTCTTTCAAAATTGCCTGTAATTTTTCGGAACCATCATTAACGTCTAAAAAAGTGGCGCCCCCATGACCCCTTTGAGCCATAATTCTGCCCGCCAAAATGATTTGTTTTTTGGCCTTTAACAATTTAGAAAAATTGTCCAAAACCTCGCTTATTGAATGGGTTCTTTTTGTTGTGGCAGGATAAGCCAAAAGTCCCGCTTTTTCAACGGCTTTTAGTTTTCTTAACCTTGTTTTTCTTAGTTCTTCTATTGTCGGCATAAAACAAAAATTTTGTAGTATATATTCTTGTATGATACATTATTTTCCATTTTCGGTCAAAAAAAGCCCGCAGGGTAAACCATTGGGCTATTTTTCAGCTGGTCGACAATTAGCCATAAATTAAGCCGCTATTTTCATTTTGCCCAAACTCTCCTTTTCGGTTTCAAAAGCTTTTTTTATAAATTTAATTCTTTTTGCATAATCAGAATCGTGCTGAGACAAAGTAACTATTTGCTTTAAAATTTGGTCTAATTGGTCTGTCTTTTGGTC
>CAYXRV010000026.1:0-3850 GCA_964466215.1 uncultured Candidatus Saccharibacteria bacterium | reverse complement strand
TTCATTGTAAATTTCTTTTCCATTTTGCCGCGCTTTTTCATCAAGCATCAGCCAATAACCAAGCCTATAATTAATTAATATTCTTGGTATGGGCTCTGATGTGAATTTTTTATTTTCATCGCGTAAATGAATGCAAGGCATTGTTGTTAAACGTTTTATTTTTAACTTTTTTCTTTCATCGCTTGGGTCCGTAACATCTACTGCTAATTTTTGAATCCCCTTTTCTGTTTTTATATCCCAAACAAAATCAATGCCATTTAAGTCATTTGCATCGTATTGCTTTGTCTTTTCTATATTTACGACAAAGTCAGAAAAGGCTTTTTCTTCAAAAGCTTGAATAATGTGCTCGCCTTTGATTCCCCTTTCTTCCTGCATTTCTATTTGTGGCTCTCTTTCAAACATATCTTAATTAAACATTATTTTTGTGAAAAATACCATCTTAAAACTTCTTTCGCGACTGATAAAGTTGTAGAACTCAAGCCTTGCACATCCTCAATAGTGGTTACTAAAACTATTTCTGGATTTTCATAAGGAGCAAAAGTTGAAACCCAAGCATTATAGTATCCTTTGCGCGCAGTTTCAGCAGTGCCTGTTTTCGATGCAATATGCACCGGTAAACTATTTAAAAACTCAGAAGAACCATGAAGCACTCCGTTTCTCATTCCCTCTCTCACGATTTGCAAATTTTGCTCATTAATAAAATTATTTCTTATAATCTCTGGCTTAAATTCCTGAATAGTTTTTGCATTTTTCCCCGATGAATCTATTATTTTTTGAACAATTTGAGGCTTATATAATGTTCCGCCATTGGCTATCGAGCTATAAGCCGTAGCGACTTGCAAGGGAGTCACCTTAAGGTCTGATTGGCCGATAGAAAGATTGTATGTATCGCCGTCCCACCACGATTCTTTCTTAGCTTCTTTTTTCCATTCAGGGGAAGGCACAAATCCTGAAAATTCACCGGGCATATCAATGCCTGTTTTCTCTCCCAAACCAAAAAGTTCTAAATATTTTTTAATTCTTGTCGGACCAAGTCCTTGCTGGTCGCCATAACCGCCTCCGACTGTATAAAAATAAATGTTTGAAGAAACCGCGATAGCTTCTCTTATATCCACCCAACCGTGAGGTTTTACTCCAGAGAACTTGTAAACTATACTTGGGTCATACTTACTATGAATTTCAATAGAACCGTTGTCTAATATTTTTTTATCCGGAGAAATTAATTTCTCTTGTAAGGCCGCTGAAGCTATCATTGGTTTTATTGTGGACCCTATCGGATACTGCGCCGCTATTGCCCTATCAAACAGAGGATTTGTCTGGTCGTTTTGTATTTTATCGTATTCTTCTTGAGAAATACTTTTTGAAAAAATATTATTATCGTAGGAAGGATAAGAAATCAACGCTAAAACCTGACCGGTTCTGGGATCCATAGCAACTGCCGCTCCTTTTTTTGCTCCGATTTTTTCAATACTCTTTTTTAATTCTTCGTAAATTTTATTTTGAAGATTTGAGTCTATAGACAAAACTATATTTTTCCCAGATTCCGGATTTGATAATACCTTTTCCCCGGATTTTATCCCAACGGCATTTTTTTGTTCTTCAAGCTTGCCTGGTATTCCTCTTAAAAATTCTTCATAGAATTTTTCAATACCTTGCTTGCCGATATAATCATTAACTGCATAATCGCTGGAATTATCCAGTTCAGATTGATTTATTCTGCTGGTGTAGCCCAACATATGCGAGAAAGATTCTCCAAAAGTATAATTTCTAGTCGTGTTTCTTTCAATTTTACATCCTGAAAATTCATTAATCTTTGTTTCTAAAACAAGTAAATTTTCGTATAAAATATTGTCAGAAATTAAAACCTGCGATTCGGTTGAACCTTCAATTTCTTTTTTTAAAATTTCCGAGTCTTTTCCCGCAATAGCAGCCAAATCTTCAATATTTTTGACAATTCTTCTATCGCAAACCAAATCAAAAACTGGCGAATTTGAAACGAGTTTCTTTAAATTTCTATCGTAGATTATTCCTCTTTCCGGTCGCACTAAACTAATTCTTCCTTTGTTGTTCTGAGCGGAAATAGAAAGTTTTTTCCCCTCAATCACCTGCAAATAAAAAGTTTTAACAAACAGAGACGATGTTAATAATAAAAAAATGGCAAAAAGCGCATAAATTATTTTTTCTTTCAAGGGAACCTCAAGTTTTTTTTCTGAAAGGCCTAACTCCTCTTCCTTTCTTTTTGCCAAATCATCTAAAAAAACCTCGTGGGTTTCTATGTTGCCGGCTGAATTTTTTACTTTGTATCTCTTACTAAAATTCATACAATTTAAACTTCTTACAAATATAAAATCCGAAGAAAGCAAAAATCAAATTATAAAATATTTCAATTATAAAGATCCAATCAAAAACAGGCATTAAATGCGATGCATCTAAAAAATAAACGACAATAGTTAAAGATAAATTATAAATAAT
The DNA here is from genome assembly GCA_964466215.1 of uncultured Candidatus Saccharibacteria bacterium. Lineage (GTDB taxonomy): Bacteria > Patescibacteriota > Minisyncoccia > Minisyncoccales > Staskawiczbacteraceae > JACPYG01. The sequence goes on along the minus strand of CAYXRV010000026.1, from coordinate 1,378 downwards.
AAAAAATAGAACAAATAAAGGCGTAAAATAGACAATCGGATATTTATCTCTTTTTTTCTTTAATAAATAAATCGTATATTTTATAGCAGAATAAATAATTAACAAAGAAACTATTGATACTCCAAAATAAAAAGACGAAAGAGCATCCAAAAAAAATCCGGCCGCGACAGCTGAAAAAATACCTTGTATATATTTTTGAGACTCCTCAAAAAAAACTGTTAAAAAAAATAAAATAAAAATCAGATTTAATACAGCTCCCATGATATTAAAATGCACTAAAAAACTAGTTTGCAATATTCCCAGCAGTCCAAACAATAAAAATATAATCAATAATTTCAACCACATTTATTTCTCCTTGTTATAATCGGTAATTACAAATAATTTATCTATTTGTTTTAGATTAGACAATAATTCAATTTTTGCAGTTTGAAAGGGTTTCAGGTCGTCTTTGTAAACTTCTGTAATTTTACCTACCAAAAGACCTCTCGGAAAAACACCCTCTAAAGAAGAAGTTATTAATATGTCGTCGTTTTTGACTTCACTATCCAGAGGAACTGTATCTAAAAATGCTGAAAAATTTCCGCGACCCCTTACAATTCCATAAATTGGCGGAGAAATTTCGTCGTCTTTCTGTATTTTAATATCTAAAACACTGTTTTGATTGGAAACCAGCATTACCCTGGAAAACTTGTTGTAAACTTTAAATATTTTTCCGAAAAGAACTTTCTGCTCATTTATTACCGGCATATTTTCTAAAATTCCGTCATCTGAACCCTTATTTATTAATATAAAATCCTGATAACTATCTACCCCGACTACATCTGCTAAAACTATTTTGAATTTATTTTCTTGCTTAATATTGGCGGCTTCTCTTAACGCCTGATTCTCTGCTTTTGCCTGTTGCAGAGAAATTATTTCATTTAATAATTCTTGATTTTTTGCGTTGAGCTCTTCGTTTTCTTTGGCATAATTATTTATTGATAGAAAAGACCCTAAAAGATTAGAGGTGTTGCTCCCTGCATTCCAAAAAGTTTTTTGCAAGGGTTCAGAAATAAAATAAAAAAAGTTCTTAAATTGTTTTTGAAACAGATTCAAAATTCCAATTAAAATTAGAAAGACAATTATTCCAATTAAAATCTTCGGCCAAATTGCGTTTCGTTTGTTTAAAAATACATTCATATATAGTAATTGTATAGTATGTTATTTTACTCCCCCATTTTATTTTATGCAAATTTCGGCAAAAAAAGAGGGACGATTTTTCAATCGTCCCCTTTGGCGTTAATAATCGCCTTCCTGCCATGAATTGGGTCCAAAAAGATTAAAATCTGGACCGCTCAAAATGAGAAATTGATAACAATGGTCTACAACTTAATTATAT
>CAYXRV010000025.1:0-5423 GCA_964466215.1 uncultured Candidatus Saccharibacteria bacterium | reverse complement strand
TGGTATTTTGGTGGCTAATTTCCCAAAAATAAGGCGTCAGTTTGCTCTTACTAGAGCCGTTTATAAAATGGCGCAAGACCTAAGAAAAACTCAAGATTTGGGGCTTTCGGGAAAGCAAATGGAAGGAGTAAAGGGATATGGAGTTTATATAAATTTAAACAGCTTGGGCAATAAAAAATACATAATATATGCCGATAGAAATAATGACTCAAAATATGACGCATTAGGTGTGTATTGCGAGCAATCGCCATCGGATAATCAAGACTGCATTGTAGAAGCAATAGATTTTAGTCAGACCGAATTAGGAATTGTTATAAATAGAATTGAAGGCACTACAAATAACCAACAAGTAGATATCAATTTTAAGCCTCCGAATCCCACCGTAACGATAACAGATTTATCAGCGGATATAAACAATCCCAGAGTGCAGATTATTTTTGCGCTGGAGTTTGACCAGTTGACATATAGAACAGTTCTTGTAAATACATCTGGTTTAATAGAAATAAAATGATGTTTTATAATACAAAAAATAAAGGGTTCACTCTAATTGAGCTTGTAATCTCTATAGCCATTTTAATTGTCGCTGTTATTGGTGTTTATAATTCTTTTTCAACAGTCGTTATTTTAACCTCCAGTGTTTCTTCGCGCTTTACGGCGGCTTATCTTGCTCAAGAAGGCGTAGAAATAACAAGAAATATGAGAGATAATAATTGGTTGCAAAAAGAACAAGGCAGAGAGTGGAATTATGGACTATTAAATTGTGAAAATGGATGCGAAGCGGATTATAAAACAGGCACGTCTGTAAGCGCTAATTCCGGATTAATTCCGCTTGGCGATAATTATTTAAAGATAAAAAACGATATAACAGACCCCGCAAAAAAAGTTTTTTATAGTTATGACAGCTTTGGTTCTTTTACCGCCACAAAATTTAAAAGGAAAATTACAATTACGCCCGACCCCAATCCTCTCAGGCCGGTTTTAAAAGTTTCTGTTTTGGTGACTTGGATGGAAAAAGAGGAGCCCTTTAGCATAACAGTAGAAGAATATTTATATGATTGGTACTAAAATGTTAAACAAAAAAGATAAAGGTTTCACTTTAATAGAAATGATTGTAGTTATGGCTGTGCTTTTGTTTGTTGTGGGCACGGCAATCAATATTTTTATTTCTATTGCGCAACATCAAAGAGTAATTTTATCCGAACAAGAGATTTTGAATCAAACGAGTTTTGTTTTGGAAAGAATGTCAAAAGCATTAAGAGTGGCAAAAAAAGATTCCACCGGGGTATGCTTGACAGGTTATGCAGGACACAATTATTTGCTTACCCGTCCTATCAACGGGGTCTACACAGGTATAAAATTTATAAACCAATCGGACGGTGATGCTTGTCAGGAATTTTACTTAGACATTACAGATGTTGATAATCCAGTTTTAAAAGAAGTTAGAGGCATTGGTAAACCAGCGGTTGCGCTTACTTCAGACAGATTAATGATAAATTCTATCAGATTTGGCATAAACGGCAGGGATGGTTCAGTGACCGCCAACCCATTAGACGTTACTGATGATGATGGTATTCAGTATGGCATTCAATCAAGAGTAACTATTTTTTTGGATATTCAAACCAAGGGCGGCAATGAGCCGACCATAGAAAAAATTCAAACAACTATTTCTCAAAGAGATTTAAATGTGCCACAATAATAATTTTAAAATCCAAGAAAAAGGAATATCGTTAATCATTGTTTTCTTTATTCTGACAATAATGCTTGCCATAGTTTTAAGCATAGGCGTACTTTTGTATAGCCAGGTTAAAGTTATAAGAAATATAGGCAATTCAGTTGTTGCTTTTTATGCCGCCGACAGCGGAGTGGAAAAAGTGCTTTATTATGACAGAAAACAAATACCAACCGATGGCGCAAGAGGACTTTGTAATATCGGTAATGTTTGTTCCAGTTGTATTCCGGGCACCAATGGCGGGCCTGGCGATTGTGTTGAATCCAACTGCTACGCCTTCCTTCCATCTGGAACAGATTGCGGTCTTACAACTTGTACTAATTGCACAGTGTCTTTCGCCTCCTATTTTGAAGATAAAATATATAATATAAGCGCATCTGCCGGCAAGAGTGGCACTTTTATTACCACTACAAGTATTGATTCAGGAGGCGATTACAAAGAAGTTTCAAGAAAAGTTCATTTAAACGCCACAAAAAATACATGCTCTGGCACGACTGACGCAAATGGTAATTGTTGGTATAAAGGAAACGCAGGTGAATCTTGCACAGATGTTTGCGCTCGTAATGGTAAAACAACAGTGCCTAGTAGCCGTTGCGTGCAAGAAGATACTGGCTGTGCCATACTTCAAACCTTTTTTACCTGTTCTTTTTGTTATGCCGACGAGGTGATACCTTATTATTATTTTGGTTCCTGTAATGCTGGAGGTGTATCTAGTATCGAGGATTGGTGCAGCTGGTCGGATCCCGATTATTCTAGAATTTGCGTTTGCCAATAACATTTTTTAAATGGACAAATATCAAATAAAACAAAGAATTGATAAATTAAAAGCGGTGATTAACCATCACCGTTATCAGTATCATGTTTTAGACAAGCAGGAAATTTCCGATGCGGCTTTGGATTCTTTAAAAAAAGAGCTATATGACTTAGAACAGCAATATCCGGAATTTATAACTGTCGATTCTCCAACTCAACGAGTGGGTGGCAAACCTCTAAAAGAGTTTAAAAAAATAAAACACCAAGAAAGAATGCTTTCTTTTAATGACGCTTTTTCAAAAGAAGATATGAGGGACTGGCAAGCAAGATTTTTAAAACTTTTGGCGGAAAAAGAAAAAAATCAGGTAAATTTTTACTGCGAGCTAAAAATAGACGGCTTGGCAATTGAATTAATTTACGATAACGGAATTTTTAAAACAGGCTCTACAAGAGGAGACGGCAATATAGGCGAAGACATCACTCAAAATTTAAAAACAGTTGAGGCAATTCCTTTGGATATAAGGAGCACAAGAGAAGTTGTAAAAGAATTGGAAAAAGAAGGTTTAAAACATATTGCCGAAAATATAAATAAAAAGGGGTTGGGGAGAATTATCGTAAGAGGAGAAGTTTTTATTTCAAAAAAAGAATTTGCCCAAATCAACAAAATACAGAATCAAAAAGGATTACCATTGTACGCCAATCCAAGAAATATAGCCGCGGGTTCGGCGCGCCAGCTGGACCCGAAAATTACAGCCAGCCGCCATTTAGATTCTTTCGCTTACGACTTAATTACAGATTTTGGTCAAACAACTCATGAAGAAAAACACAAAATTTTAAATGCGCTGGGGTTCAAAATAAATAAAAATAATAAATACTGCCAATCTTTGAATGAAGTATTTTTATTTCATAATTATTGGCAGGAAAAAAGAGAAAAATTGGAATATGAAATTGATGGGGTGGTGGTTATTGCAGATAACAATAAAATTTTTGAAAAACTTGGAGTGGTTGGCAAAGCTCCAAGAGGAGCGATTGCTTTTAAGTTTGCCCAATTGCAATCAACAACTCAAGTTTTAGACATTAAAATTCAAGTTGGAAGAACGGGCGCAATGACGCCGGTGGCTGTTTTAAAACCAGTTCGGCTTTCGGGAATTACAATTACAAGAGCGACATTGCACAACGAAGATGAAATAAAAAGGTTAGGGATAAAAATAGGAGATACGGTAATTGTGGGCAGGGCGGGAGATGTTATCCCAGATATTATAAAAGTATTGCCAGAATTAAGAATGGGTGAAGAAAAAAGTTTTAAAATGCCGAATTTTTGCCCCAGCTGTAACACAAAATTAGAAAAATCTGCAACAGAATCTCTTTGGCGTTGTCCGAATTCAAAATGTTTTGCCCGTCAGAGGAGAGCTTTTTATCATTTTGTTTCAAAGGGCGCTTTTGATATTGATGGACTGGGCCCCAAAATTATTGACAGATTATTAGAGGAGGGATTAGTGCAAGACACCAGCGATTTGTTTGAGCTAAAAGAAGGGGATGTGGCAGGTCTTGAACGGTTTGCTGAGAAATCGGCTGAAAATTTAATAAACTCAATTGCAGAAAAAAAAGAAATAACTTTGCCAAAATTTATTTATGCTCTTGGGATTAGAAATATTGGAGAAGAAACAGCAATAGATTTGGCGGAAAATTTCGGGTCTGTTGAGGAATTAAAAAACGCTAAATTAAAAGATTTTGAATCAATTTCAAATATTGGACCCATTGTTGCAAAATCGGTTTATGAATGGTTTAGTGCCAAAGATAACCTAAAATTTTTAGATAAGTTAAAGAGAACGGGCATAAAAGTAAAAAATTCCACTTTCGCTAAAACTACGGCGGGCAAGGGAAAATTAAAGGGTAAAATATTTGTTTTGACAGGGTCGTTAAGCAAAATGACCAGAGCCAAGGCGCGTGAAAAAATTAGAAATCTGGGAGGTGATATTTCAAGTTCAATTTCTTTGAAAACAAGTTATTTGGTGGCAGGAGCAGAACCCGGTTCAAAGATAAATAAGGCGGAAAAACTCGGCGTGAAAATAATAGACGAAAAAGAATTTTTGAAAATTATAAATTAAAAGTTTTTTAGCAATGGGATTATTTTGGAGTCATTTAAAAAAACTGGATTGGTGGCTGATAATTTCGGCAGTATTGATTACCTGTTTTGGGTTGACCTCAATTTATAGCACTTCTCTGCCCAAGGGCGATTTTTTTAATTTTGAAAAACAGATTATCTTTTTTGTGGCTGGTTTTGCTTTAATGATTTTAATCAGCCTTTTTGATTATAGAATTTTAAGAAATAATTCATATTTAATTTTAATTCTTTATTTTATATGCCTTCTTTTATTATTGGGTCTTTTCTTTTTTGCTCCGGAAATAAGAGGGACTAAAGGGTGGTATAAAATAGGATTCTTTTCTTTCGACCCTATTGAGCCAACCAAATTGGTTCTGATAATTTTATTGGCGAAATATTTTTCAATGAGGCACGTTGAAATGTATAAATTCAGACACATTATTTTTTCTGGAATTTATGTTTTTTTACCAAGTCTTTTGGTTTTTTTAAAGCCGGATTTAGGCGGAACAATGATATTGATTGCAATATGGCTCGGTCTTTTGATTATTTCTGGCATTAAAATTAAACATTTTTTAATTTTATCTTTATGTTTTCTTTTAATAGTTGGTTTTGCGTGGAGTTTTTTATTGAAAGATTATCAAAAAGATAGAATTTTATCTTTCGTATTCCCCTATAATCCCTTGGGAGGATCTTGGAGCCAAACGCAGTCTAAAATTACGATAGGTTCTGGGATGATTTTAGGTCAGGGAGTGGGCAAAGGGTCGCAAGTGCAATACGGATTTCTGCCCGAACCTCACACTGATTTTATTTTTTCTGTTGTTGCGGAAGAATGGGGAT
>CAYXRV010000024.1:0-5658 GCA_964466215.1 uncultured Candidatus Saccharibacteria bacterium | reverse complement strand
TGTAGTTTTTACCACTTTTTTTAATAAATCTCCTTTTTCTAATTTTATTGCTATAATTCCGCTTTTTCTGACATTATCAAATTCTTCTAAGCCGGTTTTTTTTATTCTTCCGTTTTTTGTGACCATTACCAAGTACTTTGCTGATTCTGTGCCGTTAGTCCCATTAGGCGCAGATTTTACGGCATTATTCTTTTCCATTGGAACTAAAGACAAAACTTTTTCTTCTGTTGAAAGTTCTAAAAAGTTTAATAGGCCTCTGCCACGGGCAACTCTTGTGCCTTCTGGTATTTCGTAAACTTGTGTTTGAAAAACTTTTCCTGAATCTGTGAAGAAAAGTAAATTGTCGTGAGTGGAAGCGGAAATAAAATGCTCAACAATATCGTCTTGCATAGTTTTCATGCCCATAATTCCTTTGCCTCCGCGTTTTTGAATTTTATAAGTAGCCGGATTGATTCTTTTAATGTACCCGCCTGTGGTTAATGTAACAATTGTCTCTTCCAGTGGAACTAAATCAATTTCGGTAATCTCGCCTAATTTTTGTTTTATGACCTTGGTTCTTCTTTTATCTCCGTATTTCTCCTTTAAATCCTGGAATTCTTTTTTAATAATGCCTTTTAGTTTTTCCGGGTCTTTCAAAATCGCCATCAATTCTTTAATTTTATTTAAAATTTCTTTGAGCTCGTCTTCTATTCTTTTTCTTTCAAGTCCGGCTAATGTCTGCAACCTCATTTCCAATATAGCCACTGCCTGTTTTTCTGAAAGTTTGAATTTTTTAATTAAATTAATTTTTGCTTCTTCTTTGTCGGCTGACTTTTTTATTACAGCTATTACAGCATCAATATTTTTTAAAGCAATAACCAATCCTTCCAAAATATGGGCTCTTTCTTTTGCTTTTTCCAAATCAAACTTTAATCTTCTTGTAATCACTTCTTTTTTGTGCGCGATAAAATAAGAAATGACATCCGAAAGAGCCAAAGTTTTTGGCTGAATGCCGTCAACCAAAGCCAGCATATTCAAATGAAATGTTTTTTGGAGGTTGGTAAATTTGTAAATCCTATTTAAAATTCTCTGCGGCTGAAATCCTTTTTTAACATCAATAACAACTCTCATTCCTTCTCTGTCTGATAAATCTTTAATATCTCTTATGCCTTCAATCTTTTTTTCTGAAACCAAATTTGCCATTTGTTCCACCATATCGGCTTTGGAAACTTGGTAAGGAATTTCTGTAATTACAATTTGTTCTGAACCGTCTTTTTTTTCTATAACATCGGCCTTGCCTCTCATAATAATGGCTCCCTTGCCCTGCGAATAAGCAGAAATTATTTCTTTTTGGTCATAGATTATTCCTCCGGTAGGAAAATCGGGACCCTGAATAAATTGGAATAAATCGGGAGTTTCGGCTTTTGGATGGTCTAATAAATAAATTGAAGCATCAAGCACTTCGGCCAAATTATGCGGCGGAATATTTGTTGTCATGCCAACGGCAATGCCCAACGACCCATTCAAAAGCAATTGTGGCAAAGGAGAAGGCAAAACAATTGGCTCCTGACGCGTGCCATCATAGTTATCAATAAAATTAACAGTATCTTTTTCAATATCTCTTAATGTTTCTTCTCCAATTAAAGAAAGGCGGCATTCTGTGTAACGCTGGGCGGCCGCCGGGTCGTTGTCGATGCTTCCAAAATTTCCCTGATGGTCAATCAGCGGATATCTCAAAGAAAAATCCTGAGCCATTCTGACCATAGAATCGTAAACAGCTATGTCTCCATGCGGATGATATTTACCAAGAACTTCTCCGGTTACAGCGGCCGATTTTCTGAATTTGGCGCTGTGGCTTAAACCCATGCCGTGCATAGCATACAAAATTCGGCGGTGAACCGGCTTTAATCCATCTCTTACATCGGGCAAGGCGCGAGCCACAATAACCGACATTGCATAATCAATGTATGATTCTTTCAGTTCCTCAACTATTTCTCTGCTGTTAACTTTTCCTATGTTTGTTGATTTCTCTTTTTCCTCAGCCATATTATTTATTTTCTATTGATGGAAAATCAATTTTTTTTACAGATTTTTCTATTTTATCAAATCTTGTTATTGTCATTTTGAGCCACAAAAAACCGAGTCCTATAGCCAGCACTATAACAATCGTCCACAAAATTATTTTCCTTTGATTCAACGGCAAATTTTGAAGCTTTGTTACAAATTCTTTAATCTTCATATTTAATTAGATGGGGATGAGGGTATTTTTTAATTCGGGCTGGCCGTGGGTTTGGCGGACGTTAAAAAATATCCTCATCCCCATTATTTATGGCTGTAAAACCACTATTTCTATTCCGTCTTTTGGCAAAGCGCTGGATTTTACGGTAAATTTGTCTTGCGGAACAACTGAATTTTTACCCATTACTTTCAAAAACTTTCCAACATCGTCCAGTTTTATTTTTAACTTTGGCAATTCATAGCGCATAGGAATTACAATTTTTGGTTCAATCTGGGAAATTATTCTTTGGGCTTGAGCAGAATCAATAGTATATGTCCCGCCAATCGGAATCATCAAAATATCTATATTTCCTATTTTTTCCAACTGTTCGTCTGCTAATTGTTTTTGCCCCAAATCTCCCAAGTGGCAAAATCTTAAACCCTCTGCCTCAATTGTATAAATTGTATTTATTCCTCTTTCTTTCCCTTCCGAGTCATCATGAAAAGCGGGAATTCCTTTGATAAAAACTTCTTTTACTTCGTATTCGCCGGGACCCGATATTACAAACGGAGTTCCTTTTACCGCTTTTACATTATTGTGGTCGTGGTGCTGGTGAGTAACAAGCAAAATATCAGCCGAAAAACTGGGAACTTTTAGTCCTATTTCTTCGCTGAATGGGTCAATAACAATGTCGGCTGAATGGTCTCTTGAATTAGAAACCGAAATTTGAAAACAGGATTGCCCTGCCCAATTAATTTTTGCCATAATAGTTTATTCTATCATAAATTGTTTTTATCTTCAACTTTCTAAAATTAACGATTATAAGCGCATCTTGACTTTATATTATAAAATTGTTATAAGTAAATCAGTCCTTTGAAACGCGTGTTTATCATTGAAAAACAGCGATAAATGAAATTACTTTTCCGGCTGTATATCTTATTGAACTTATTGGAGGAGAAATTTTAGGTAATTTTCAAGAAGTATTATACAAAGACAAATCAATCGGTCCTTACTTCCAATGAAAGGAGAAAGTCATGACCAAAGAAGAAGAAAGAAAACTTATTACCACTATAGCTGGGTGTTCATTCATGATGCTTATGATGGTAGTAACTCTTATTTATGCCGTTACGCACAGAAATCCTGGGATATCTGACATGGTTATTGTTTTAAATGTACTAATGATGCTTTTTGTTTCTGCAAATATTATAGGCGGTCCGGTTGCTTATTACAAAGAAAAATTTAAAGAATTAAAACAAAAAAAATAAGAAAAATATAAAGTAGCATAACAGTACTACTAAAGGAGAGATACAATTCTCTCCTCTTTTTTTACAACGATTATTGCCCTTCTAAATAGTTGCAAAATTTTAAAAATAATGTATTATATGTTTATTATTATTAACACTGCTCCGCGGTGGCAGAATTTTTTGGCTGATGCTAAAGAAGGAAAAATTTCCGAAAAAAATCGTTTATTATAATGATAATGATAAAAGAAAAAATAAAAGACGAATCGGCTCCCCTTACTATTGGCTCAACAATTGAAGGAGTGGTTGTAGCCAGAGACCGCTCGTCTCTTTTTGTTGATTTGGGGGCTTTTGGCACCGGTATAATTTTTGGCAGAGAATTTTACGAAGTAAAAGACGTAATAAAAAATTTAAAAATCGGCGATAAAATTTATGCCAAAATAGTTGAACTGGAAAACGAAGAAGGATATAAAGAGCTTTCTTTAAAAGACGCCACAAAAGAAATCAGCTGGCAAAAACTTAGAGAGCTGAAAGACGAAGGCACAATTTTAAAAGTTAAAATAACCGGAGTTAATAAGGGCGGACTTTTGACAAATTTGGATAACATTCCCGCATTTTTGCCTGTTTCACAGCTTTCTCCGGAAAATTATCCCCGTGTTATTGATGCCGACAAACAAAAAATCTTAAAGGAACTTCAAAAGTTTATCGGTAAAACCCTGGAAGTAAAGATTCTTGACTTAATGGCTCAGGAAAATAAATTGATTCTTTCTGAAAAAGCAAAAACAGAAGAAAAAACAAAAGAAATTCTAAAAGATTACAAAAAAGGCGACATTATTGAAGGAGAAATCACTGGCATCGCTGATTTTGGAGTATTTATAAAATTTCCTTTATCTGACAAAGCTTCAGAGAAAGCAAAATCGGACATTGAAGGATTGATTCATATTTCGGAATTAGATTGGCAACTGGTTGAGAATCCGGCCGAAGTTATAAAAGTCGGCGAAATTGTCAAAGCCCAAATTATTAATATCAATAATAATCAAGTTTTTCTTTCGTTGAAGAGTTTAAAGAAAAACCCTTGGGAAGAAATTGAGAAAAAGTACAAAAAGGGCGATGTTATTAAAGGAAAAGTTATTAAATTCAGTTCGTTTGGGGCGTTTGTTGAAGTTCTTCCGAAAATCAGGGGATTGTGCCATGTTTCAGAATTTGGAACGCAAAAAAATATGGAAGAATCCTTGGAAGTTGATAAAACTTACGATTTTCAAGTTTTGCTGATAGAACCGAAAGAACACAGAATGAGTTTAAAATTGATAACCAAAGAATAATAATCGGCTTGACAAATTTTTATTAAAATGTAAAGTAATGATAAGCAGTTGAGTTCATTTATAACTTTACACAAGGAGATTGAAATTGAATTTCTTTTGGTGGAAAAAAAACAAACCGCCGCCGTTATTAACAGCCAATAAAGTTCTTATTCTGGTTGATTGGGATAATTTATTTTATTCTTTATTTGATGCTTTTAAAGTGGAAATGAACCTTGACTATCGTCTTGAGAAGTTGATGAAATGGATAAAATCAGAAATTGGAGAAATATTAGGCGATAAAGGCTTTGTTTTTGCGCCAGATCATCTGTCTCCCCTGCACCAGCAAGCTTGCGTAGAAAACAACTTTAAATTAATTATTTGCCCCAAAAAAGATATCAGAGACGAACAAGGCAGGTTGATAAAAGAAGAAGACACCGTTGATGAAACTATCATTTGGTTTGGTCAAATGATGATGCGTCATCAAGATGTCGAATTTATCTGCCTGGTAAGCGGAGATGATGATTTTGTTCCTTTATTTGAGGAAGCTTCAAAGTATGGAGTAAAAAGAGTTTTGGCTCCGCCAACGATTGGTTCTTTATCAAAATCAAAAGCTCTTATCAGGCGCATAGATAAACATCCGGCGACTGGCAAAAAAATGATTCTGATGCTGGATCAAATATGAGACATAATTGCAGTGTAAAATTTACGCTGCTTTTTTTTGAGTTGACAAAATTTTTTAATAATATATAATATAACCAGTTCTTAAATTCGCTACATTTTGCAGATCTTAGCTCTGAAGGGAGCATACAATGGCTAAGACAAGAAAGAAAAACAACCATAACGAACAGCCAGATTTAGAAGAGCTGGCTATAGACGGGATTCATTGCCTTGAGGCGCAACGAAATTCCTTGATTGGCAA
>CAYXRV010000023.1:0-5861 GCA_964466215.1 uncultured Candidatus Saccharibacteria bacterium | reverse complement strand
CATCTCGGCAAATTTTTTAATTTTTCAAATCCAATAAACTTTTTTGTGGGCATGCTGGAGCTTGTTTCAGAATTCGTCAAAATTATTTCTTTGTCTTTCAGGTTGTTTGGCAATGTTTTTGCGGGAGAAGTTCTGCTCACAATAATATTTTTCTTAGCGCCTTATTTTATGCCCTTGCCATTTATGTTTTTGGAATTTTTTATAGGGTCAATACAAGCATTTATATTTGCAATGATAACATTAGTTTCGCTTTCCCTTCACACAGCAATACATGAGCATTAATCAATGAATAGTTAAAAAATAAAGGTCAAAAATAATAAAAATTAAATAATATAATTAAAATAAAAATATGGAAACAGAATCAATTCGTTTATTAGCAACAGTTGGGGTAATCGCATTGGGCACTGTAGCTCCTGCCATTTCAATTGGTTTTATTGGGTCAAGCGCAGTAAAATCAATCAGCAGGAATCCAGAAGCTTCTTCTAAAATTCAAACAGCCATGATTTTATCGATTGCCTTTGCTGAAGCTATCGCAATTTATGCGTTGGTTATTTCTTTGATAGTTAAGTTCGTTGCCTAACCCAAAACAAGATGAATAGTCTTTTTGAACAATTAGGAATAAACTGGAAGCTTTTTTTAAGCCAAGCAGTTAACTTTTTTATACTTTTGGTGGTATTAAGAGCTTTTGTTTACAAGCCTCTTTTAATTGTGATTAAAGAACGTAACAAGAAAATAAAAGAGGGGTTAGAAAAAGCAGAAGAGGCTTCCATAAGGTTAAAAGAAATTGACATTATTGCAAAAAATAAGCTAAAACAAGCAGACCAAGAATCTATGGATATTATCAAAAAAACTGAAAAGCAGGCAAAAATTTTAGGAGATAACCTTCAAAAAAAGGCAGAAGACCATCAAAAAGAATTAATGGAGCAAATTCAGATCAGTTATAAAAAACAACAGGAGGAGGCAAGAAGTCTTGTTTATCAAGAAGCCACAGAATTAGTCAAAAAAGCGATTAAAAGAACCGTAGAATTAAGTCCCAAGGAAATAGACGACGCTTTAATAAAAAAAGTAGCTTTGAAAATGAAAAACAATGAAATATAAAGCTAAAGATTATGCAGAAGCCTTGGTGAATCTGATTTCAAAAGAGATGACACCGGCCCAAGAAAAGAAATTAGCGGATAACTTTTTGAATCTTTTAAAAAAAAATGGAGATAGTGGCAAGGCATCCGAAATTATTGATTTTTCAGAAATATTGTTTTTTAAAAAAACAGGCAGAAAAAAAATTATATTGGAAACAGCAAGAAAAATGAGTTCAGAACAAAGGGAAATTTTTGAAGTTTTGGCAAAAGAAGGAAATGTTGTTCGAGAAAAAATTAATGAAGAGCTGATAGCCGGAATAAAAATAATAGTTAACGATGAAAAACAATTAGATTTTTCAATGCTAAAGAAAATACAAAATATTTTTTAAAATATGAGCTACGAAATTTTAGATAAAATAAAGCAAGCCATAGAAGGATACAAAGATAATGCAGAATGGGAAGAAATTGGCAGAATAGTTGAAGTTGGCGACGGAATATTAAAAATATCTGGACTAAATAATGTCCAGTCCCAAGAGGTTTTAGAAATAGAGGCAGGCAAGAAAAAAGTGAAAGCGGTCGCCTTAAACCTTCAGGAAGATTCTGTTGGAGCGCTTGTTTTGGGAGATGATTCTCTTGTTAAATCGGGTCAAACAGTGAAGAGAACAAAACAGCTTCTTTCGCTCCCGGTGGGAGAACAATTGCTGGGAAGAGTTATTGACCCCTTAGGAAATCCTTTGGACGGCAAAGGACCTCTTTTTTCAGAAAAAGAAAAACCCGTTTTTAACTTTTTAGAAAATGACGCGCCCAATATTATAAATAGAGAATCGGTAAATTATCCTCTGCATACAGGGATTAAAGCGATTGACTCAATGATTCCCATTGGCCGAGGTCAGAGAGAACTCATTATTGGCGACCGTCAAACAGGAAAAACAGCGGTTGCTTTAGACGTAATAATAAATCAAATTCAAGACAATCCCAAAAATCCCGCGGTTTGTATTTATGTCGCAATCGGGCAAAAAGAATCAAAAATCGCAAAAATAGTTGAAACTTTAAAGAAGCATAATGCTTTTGATTATACAATTATTGTTTCAGCCTCGGCATCAAGCCCCGCGGCTTTTTGGTATTTGGCTCCTTTTGCCGGATGCGCTGTTGGTGAATATTTTCGCGACAAAGGCAAAGACGCAGTTATAATTTATGACGACCTTTCAAAACACGCTTGGGCATACAGGCAAATATCTTTGTTGCTGAGAAGACCGCCAGGAAGAGAAGCATATCCCGGAGATATTTTTTATTTGCATTCAAGACTTTTGGAAAGAGCGGCCAAACTTTCAAAAGAAAATGGAGGCGGGTCTTTAACCGCTTTGCCTATTGTTGAAACTCAGTTGGGCGACGTTACCGCTTACATTCCCACCAATGTTATCTCAATTACAGACGGCCAAATTTATTTGGAGTCGGATTTATTTTATCAGGGAATGAGGCCTGCTGTGAATATTGGACTTTCGGTTTCTCGTGTTGGGTCAATGGCCCAAACAAAAGCGATGAAAAAAGTTGCCGGAAAATTAAGATTGGAATTAGCCCAGTTTAGAGAGCTGCAAACATTCGTTCAATTCGCTTCCGATGTTGACCAGACTACCAAAGAAAGAATCAACAAAGGCAGAATTATCACAGAAATTTTAAAACAGTCTGATTTAGCTCCTATTTCTTTTGAAAAACAGGTTTTAGTTTTGTACGCCGCTTTAAATGGTTATTTTAATAATTTTAAACCGGAAGAGATGCAGGCAATTGAGGCTAAATTTTTAGAATATGTTGATAACTTGCACAAAGATTTAATTGGTAAAATCAAAGAAGAAAAACAGATAACAGACAAAACAGAAGAGGAAATGAAAAGAATTGTAAAAAGTTTTATTGAAAGCCAGTAATAGTTTATGGAAAGTCCGCAGAATGTAAAAAAACGCTTAAAGAGCGTCAAAAATATAAAACAAATTACCAAAGCCATGGAGCTGGTTTCGGCTACAAAAATGAGAAAGTCTCAGCAAATAGCCTTGGATTCCAGGCCATATGCCTTTTTGGCTTTGAACCTTTTGGCAACAGTTTCCAATTTGAATCAATCCGCCAGTTGGCGGACTCCGGAATTATTTAAAATAAGAAAAATCAAAAAAGTTTTATTTGTTTTGGTTTCTTCCGATAAGGGTTTGGCAGGAGCATTTAACAGCTCTGTAATTAAAAAATTTGAACAGCATATGCAAAGAGACAAAGAAAAGTACGCAAAAGAGGAAAAGTTTTTTGTGGCTGTTGGAGAAAAATCATTTGCTTATCTTTCAAAAAAAAATGTTGATATTGTAAAAAAGTTTGTGCAGGTTGGCGACCACACAACTCCTGAACAAGTAGAGCCATTAACTGATTTTATAATAAAGAGGTATTTGGAAAAAAAATGGGATAGGGTTGTTATTTTTTCAACTCATTTTAGGTCGGCTCTAAAACAAGAGCCGCATGTCAGAAGAATTTTGCCGATTGATTTTAACCACATAAAAGAAACAGTGCAAGAACTTATTCCAGAACGCGGAAAGTTTGCCGATTTAATAAAAGAACATAATATTAGTTTTGTTCCGGATAAAAATAAATTAAAGGAATATTTAATAGAACCGTCAGCAGAAAAAGTTTTATCAAAACTTGCGCGACATTTGTTTTTTATGCAGGTTTATCATTTGATTTTAGAGGCAAATGCTTCGGAGCATTCGGCCAGAAGATTAGCAATGAAAACAGCTTCAGATAATGCGTCGGATTTGGCGGGCGCTTTAAATTTACAATATAACAAGTCGCGCCAGTCGGCAATTACAAAAGAAATAACAGAAATTATCGCGGGAGCCGAAGCGCAATCGTAAAATATCTATGACGAAAATAATAATATATTTTGACGTCCGCCAAACCCACGGCCAGCCCGAATCAAAATATACTATTATTTTCGTTTAAAGTTAAAATATATGAAAGGAAAAATTATACAAATTATAGGGCCAGTTGTAGATGTTGAATTTTCTGAAGAGGGAAAGCTTCCGGCTCTTTTTAATGCCCTAAAAGTTAAGGGACCGAAAGGAGAAGTTATTTTGGAAGTGGTAAAACATTTGGATTTAACAAAAGTAAAAACAATTTCTTTGCAATCAACAGACGGCTTGCAAAGAGGATTGGATGTTCAAGATACCGGAGACCAAATTTTGGTGCCAGTGGGAACAGAGGTCTTAGGTAATATTTTTGATGTTATAGGCCAGCCCTTGAATAAAACGGAAAAGAAATTTAAAAGGTATTTGCCAATTCATCGTCCGGCGCCTCCATTCACAGACCAGGTAACAAAAACAGAAGTATTTGAAACAGGTATAAAAGTTATTGATTTAATAGCGCCATTCATTAAAGGAGGAAAAGTCGGACTTTTCGGCGGAGCAGGTGTAGGTAAAACAGTTTTATTAATGGAGTTAATAAGAAATGTTGCGGAAGAATCCGGAGGTGTTTCTGTTTTTGCAGGAGTCGGAGAAAGAACAAGAGAAGGAAACGATTTATATAAAGAAATGAATGAGTCGGGAGTTATAAATAAAACCGCTTTAGTTTTTGGGCAAATGAATGAGGTGCCCGGAGCCAGAGCCAGAGTAGCTTTGTCGGCCTTAACAATGGCAGAATATTTTAGAGATGAAGAAAAGAAAAATGTTTTGCTTTTTATAGATAATATTTTTAGATTTTCTCAGGCGGGGTCTGAGGTTTCAACTTTATTGGGAAGAATGCCCTCTGCGGTGGGATATCAGCCAACATTGGCGCAAGAAATGGCAGAGTTGCAAGAGAGAATTACATCCACAAAAAACGGGTCTATCACCTCGGTGCAAGCTATTTATGTACCAGCCGACGATATTACCGACCCGGCGCCCGCAACCACTTTTTCTCATTTAGATTCTACGATTGTTTTATCAAGGGTTTTAACAGAAATTGGAATTTATCCGGCTGTTGACCCTTTGGCTTCAAACTCTTCCGCGTTGGACCCTAAAATAGTTGGCGAAAAACACTATAAAGTAGCCAGAGATGTTCAGTTAACTTTGCAAAGATACAAAGACTTGCAGGATATTATTGCAATTTTGGGCATTGAAGAACTTTCCGAAGAAGATAAAAAAATTGTAGATAGAGCGCGTAAAATTCAGAGATTTTTATCTCAGCCGTTTTTCGTGGCAGAAAATTTTACCGGTATGACGGGAAAATTTGTGAAACTGGAAGACACGGTTCGCGGATTTGAAGAAATACTAGAAGGAAAGCACGACGATGTTCCGGAAGAAAATTTTTATTTGAAAGGAAGCATCGAAGAAGTTTCAATATAATTACGCTCAGCATTAGCTTTCAAAGTACCGGTCGTCAAAATCTCCAGCAAGATTTTGCGCCCTAAGGCCTCGGCAGTTTATTCGCTTCGCGAAACCATGCTAAACTGCCTGCGAAATTTACTTTGAAAACTAAATGCTTCGCTTATATTCTAAAATGAAAGTATCTCTTTATTCGTTAAAAAAAATATTATTTCAGGGCGAGGCCCAGCTTTTGAATTGCAAAACGACAATAGGAGAAATCACTGTTTTGGACAACCATGATTCTCTAATCACGGTTTTAACAGCAGGGGTTATAAAAATTGTTGATAAGAATCAGCAAAAACATTTTTTTCCGATAAAATCCGGATTTCTAGAAGTTAAAGCAGGCAATGAAGTCCGATGCATTGTTGAAGAATAAAACAATGAACTATAATGAAGTTATAAAGAGAATAAAATC
>CAYXRV010000022.1:0-6003 GCA_964466215.1 uncultured Candidatus Saccharibacteria bacterium | reverse complement strand
TTTTCAATTCGGGTAGGCCGTGGGTTTGGCGTGTTGAAAAATATCCTTATTTCGCCTGGATAAATTTTAATTTTTTTTAATTATTTCTTCTCCAATTTTTTCTATAAATTTATCTAAGGTTACAGCTCCAGTATTTCCTTTATCTCTTTGGCGCACACTTACCGATTGGGCTTGGATTTCTTTGTCGCCCAAAATTAAAAGATAGGGAATTTTTTGCATTTCCGCCTCTCTTATTTTTTTGCCCAAAGTTTCATTTTCATTTTTTAATTCTACACGAATATTATTCTTTTCCAATTCTTTTTTAATTTCTGTGGCATAGTTTTGATGTTTTTCTGAAATGGGTATTAAGGCGACTTGGATAGGCGAGAGCCACAAAGGAAAAGCTCCGGCATATTTTTCTATTAAAAGCGCCATGGTTCTTTCAATAGACCCAATTGACGAACGATGGATTACGATTGGCTCTTCTTTTTTACCGCTTTCATTAATATAAGAAAGTTCAAAACGCTTTGGTCCCACAAAGTCGTATTGCACGGTAAAAGCAGTATCTTCTTTGCCTGCAAAGTTTTTCATTTGAATATCAATTTTAGGACCGTAAAAAGCCGCTTCTTTTTCTGCCTCAAAAAACGGCGCTTTTCTGTTTTTTAAAACGGTTCTCAAAGTATTTTCCGCAAAACTCCATGCCGAATCATCTTTATAGTATTTTTTAGTATCTTTTCTGTCGCCCAAAGATAATCTGTATCGATAATCAACAACTGGTTTTAATCCAAGCGAGTTTGCCATGTGTTCAATCAAATCAAGAACATTGTTTATTTCTTCTTCCACTTTTTCTTTCTGGCAAATTATATGAGAATCGGCCAAACAAAAACTTCTTACTCTTATTAAGCCAGTCAATTCGCCCGATTTTTCATATCTGAATTGTTTTGCTATTTCAGCAATTTTATATGGAAGTTCTTTATACGACCTTGGCTTGGCCAAATAAAGCTGGTAGTGATGAGGGCAGGTCATTGGCCTTAAAATTAGTTCGTCTTCGTCAATTTTCATAACAGGGTACATAGTCTCTTTATAGTATGGGTAATGTCCCGACTTTTTATATAAATCAACTTTAGCCAATTCCGGAGTAAAAACATGCTTGTAGCCCCGTTTTATTTCTTCTCCCACCACAAAATTTTCAAGTTCTCTTTTTATTACAGCTCCCTTTTCTGTAAACAAGGGAAGTCCTTTTCCCACTAAATCAGAAAAAATAAACAAATCCAATTTTTGCCCCAATGCTCTGTGGTCTCTTTTTTCCGCCTCTTCTTGTATTTTTATATATTCTGCCAGCTCTTTTGCTGTGCCAAAGGCAACGCCATAAATTCGGGTCAGCATTTTATTTTTTTCTGAGCCCTTCCAATAAGCTCCGGCGATTTTTGTAAGCTTGAAAGCGTTGGAATCTATTTCGCCCGTGTTCTTTATGTGGCCGCCCCTACAGAGGTCAATAAAATTTCCGTTTTGATAAGTTCCAACTGTTTTTCCGGGTAAATCTTTTATCAATTCTAATTTATACGGCTGGTCTTTAAATAATTTTTTGGCCACAGATTTAGATATTTCTTTGCCGGTGAATTTTTGATTTTCTTTTATCAATTCTTTCATTCTGCTCTCTAATTTTATCAGGTCTTCTGGAGTTAAAGGGTTTTTAATTTCAATATCATAATAAAAGCCGTTTTCAATGACAGGGCCTATTCCCAGTTTTGTTTTGGGCCAAAATTCCAGAACAGCCTGAGCCATAATGTGCGCCAACGAATGCCTAATTTTTTCTATGTTTTCCATAATTATTTTTTATTAATTTTATGCTTCTCTTGGAACTAAAATTTCCTGTATATCGTCGGCTACTATTTTTATTTCGCCGTTGCGATTATCAACCCGGCCAGCCACAAAAACAATTTTATTTTCTTGCAGGGCATCGGGATTTCTTTCCAGTAGAGATGTGAAAACCACAACTTCTGTTTTGGCGGTCAAATCTTCAAGTTTCATAAAAAGCATTGGCTTTCCGTTTTTGGTAATTATTTTTTTAATAGTAGAAATAATCCCCCCGACAATTATTTTTTTATTTATAAAAGATTCATCAACTTTGCTTAGAGAAATAGTTTTTGTTTCAAAAATCTTGCGAAAATCATCTAACGGATGAGAGCTTACATAAAGTCCCAAAAGCTCTTTTTCCCAACTTAGCCTTTCGAAATTGCTTGCCGGTTTGGCTTCTTGAAGCTTTATATCATTATTGCTTATATTTTTGGATGCAAACAGACCTATTTGATTGGTTTGCTTTGATTTATTATTTTCTCTTGCGATTTCAAGCAATTTTTCAAGGTTGATTAAGAGCTGATTTCTTTCGGCAAGAGCGTCAAAAGCCCCGGCTTTTATTAAGGCTTCCATCGATTTTTTATTTAAATCTTTCGATTGCACTCTGTGTATGAAGTCGCCAATAGAAACAAATGGGCCATTGTTTTTTCTTTCCTGAACAACTGCGTCAATAATATTTGTGCCGACATTTTTAATTGCCAAAAATCCAAATCGGATTTTTTTCTGGCCGGGAACAACCGTAAAGTTTTTTAAACTTTCATTTATGTTTGGCGGCAAAACTTCAACATCCATTTTTTTGCACTCGTCAATCAAAAAAGCGATTCTTTCAATGTCGGCTTTTTCGGAAGTTAAAACCGATGCCATAAATTCAACAGGGTAGTGAGCTTTTAAATAAGCCGTTTGGTAAGCTATGATTGCATAGGCGGCGCTGTGGCTTCGGTTAAAACCATACGATGCAAAAGGCAAAATCCATTCCCAAATTTCAACGGCTATTTTTTTACTGACTCCGTTTTTTTCCGCTCCAGATATAAATTTCTCTTTTTGGGCGTCAAGAAGCTCTTTAATTTTTTTACCGACGGCTTTTCTCAAAACATCGGCTTCACCCAAAGTAAATCCGCACAGCTCCTGGGCAATTTTCATCAGTTGCTCCTGATAAATACAAATACCCTGGGTATCTTTTAAAATTGGTTCCAGTTTTGGATGCAGATATTCTATTTTTTGCTTGCCGTGTTTTCTTTCAATATAATCCGGAATAAATTGCATCGGACCCGGACGGTATAAAGCCACCATGGCAATTAAGTCTTCAAAAACAGTCGGTTTTAATTCTTTTAAATATCGCTTAAAACCGTCGCTTTCCATTTGAAAAACAGATGTTGTCAAGGCGTCTTGAAAAAGCTTGTATGTGAGCTTGTCGTCAAAAGAAATGTTTTCAATATCAATTTTCAATTCATCGTGAATCACATAAATTCTTGCCAAAGTATCTTCAATAATAGTCAGGTTTTTTAATCCCAAAAAATCCATTTTCAAAAGTCCCAAATCTTCAATACTGTGCATTTCATATTGGGTGATAACGTTTCCGTTTTCTTGAGTTGGCCTTTGCAAAGGCACGGAGTCTGTAAGCGGGTCGGCAGAAATTACAACGCCGCAGGCATGGGTTGAAGCGTGGCGGGCCACGCCTTCAAGTTTTTTGCCCAAATCAATCAGTTTTTTCGCCTGGATATCGGATTTATATAAATCGCTGAATTCGGAAACTTTTTCAAGAGTTTCTGATAGGTCCATTCCAGTTGGTATCATTTTTGCCATGGCATCGCAATAACTGTATGTATATCCCAAAGCTCTGCCGACATCTCTGATTACGGCTCTGGCGGCCATTGTTCCAAAAGTGATAATTTGAGCAACGTGGTCTGAGCCGTATTTTTCAGCCACATATTTTATGACCTCGTCTCTTCGTCTGTCCGCAAAATCCAAGTCAATATCAGGCATAGATATTCTTTCAGGATTTAAAAATCTTTCAAAAAGTAAATTATGTTTTAGTGGGTCAACGTTAGTAATACCAGAAAGATAGGCAACCAAAGAACCGCCAGCCGAACCGCGCCCGGGCCCCACAATTATTCGGTTTTGTTTTGCCCAGTTTACAAAATCTTGCACAATTAAAAAGTATCCGGCAAAATCGGTTTTTTTGATAACCGATAGCTCGTATTTTAATCTTTCAATTATTTTTTGCTCGGGATTCTCGCCAAATTTATTTTTTAGCCCTTGTTGGCATAAATCTTCCAAAAATTGTTCTGGAGTTTTGCCTTCCGGAACCAGAAAATTAGGGAGTTTTATTTTGTTTAATTCAAAATCAAAATTACAATCGGCCACAATCTTTTGCGTATTTTCAAGAGCTTCTGGATTGTCTTTAAAAATCTCCGCCATTTCTTCCGGTTTTTTCATTGAAAAATCGTCTGATTTCAAAGAAAGCCTTTCGGGGTCGGAAGCGTCGGCTCCGGTGTTTATTAGCATTAAAATATCTTGGGCATCGGCGTCGGTTGGCCTTAAATAATGAGAATCGTTGGTTGCCACCAGAGGAATGCCGGTTTTTTTTGAAAGAGCGATAATTTTTTTATTTACAACGGCTTGCTCTGGAATATTCGGATGATGCTGTATTTCCAGATAAAAGTTTCCCCTGCCAAACCAGCTTTCATATTTTCTTGCTGTTTCTTCGGCTTCGTCATTTTTGTTTGATAAAAGCAATCTTGGAATTTTTCCATTCAGGCAGGCCGAAGTGCCTATGAGTCCCTGCGCGCATTGCTGTAAAATTTCTTCATCAATTCTTGGTTTGTAATAAAATCCTTCCAGTTGCGCTTTTGTTACAAGTTTTACCAAGTTTTTGTATCCCTGCTTGTTTTTTACAAGCAAAATCATGTGGTAGCTTTTCGCGTCTATGCCCGGACGCTTGTCGGCTCTGCCTTCAAAAGCGACATAAACTTCGCATCCAATGATTGGCTTTACTCCTTTGGCTTTTGCTTTTTTATAAAATTCTACGGCGCCATACATAACTCCATGGTCTGTTAAGGCCACAGAATCCATTCCCAGTTCTTTTACATAATCTAAAATTTCGTCTATTTTTGGCAAACCGTCAAGCAAAGAATAGTGGCTGTGAACGTGTAAATGAGTAAACTTCATATATTATTTAATATATGTTATTTTACCTTTTATGGTGGTAAAATCAAGCAATGAAGCATCCTAATTTTAATGAAGAAAAAAAGTTTTGGAAAAAGGGAATCAAATTTGTTGTGGGAATAGATGAAGCGGGAAGAGGGCCTTTGGCCGGGCCCGTTGTGGCGGGAGCGGTTGTTTTTTTAAATTCCAAACCTCAAATTTTTAGCGTTGTCGTTGAAGATTCAAAAAAACTGACATCCGGGCAAAGAGAAAAGACTTATAATTATTTTAAAAAAAATCCCAACATGGAGTGGGGAATCGGGATTGTTTCAGAAAAGATAATAGATAAAATTAATATTTTGGAAGCGACAAAACTGGCAATGGCAAAAGCTTTAAAAAATTTAAAAATAAAATTAGAAAAAAATTATAATTCACCATCGCTAAAAATTCACGATCGTGAATTTTTTACTAAGGTGGTTTTGGTTATTGATGGAAATATAAAATTGAATACTGATTTAAAGCAAAAATCAATAATCAAGGCGGACCAAAAAGTTTTTTCATGCGCCTTGGCTTCAATTTTTGCCAAGGTAACAAGAGATAAAATAATGCAAAAATATCATAAAAAATATCCAAAATACGGTTTTGACGCGCATAAAGGATATGGCACAGCGTATCATTTTGAAATGATAGAAAAACACGGAGCCTGCAATATCCACAGAAAAAGTTTTTATCCGGTTAAGTCAGCCTAATCTTATTGCGCGACAATCGTAATAAACTCAATCAAAAAAAGAACCCTCATTAGCATTTGCTTTTGAGGGTTTGAGTTGTTATTTAAGAGCTGTTTTGTCTAAAATTTCTTTTGCCGGAATTATTTCCGGCCAGAAATTAGAAACATAGGTGACCGAATTGCGATTATTCTTTATCGGTCTTATTGCGATATATTTGTTGCCTATTTTTAGGAGCAAAGTATCGCTTGCGGTTTCATTCCAACCACGACCTCCCAGTTTTCCTTTGGTAAATTCA
>CAYXRV010000021.1:0-6177 GCA_964466215.1 uncultured Candidatus Saccharibacteria bacterium | reverse complement strand
GTTTGGTATTCTTTTTTCTTGTTTCAGTTTTTTTATGTTTTCCCCCAAGAAAAGATTACTTTTCCAAAATGGTATAAATTTTTCTTAATACCATTAGTAATCGTCACTTCAGTTATCAATTTAACGCCATTAGTATTTCCAGGGATAGCAGAATTGTCTCCAGTTGGCCAGGTCTCCAAAACAATTGTTGCTCCCGGTATTTATCTTTTTGTAACGGTTGTTGTCGGCTTGATCATCGGTGCCATTTTTTTGTTGATTAAGAAAATATGGAAGATTAATAAATTAGAAAGATTGCAATATGGATTAATTGCCTTTGGCGCATTTCTTACTTTTTCTTTACATATAATATTTAATTTAATTTTACCAGGAATTTTTTTATACGTTCGTTTTATTCCTCTAGGGGCAGTTTTCACTTTCCCTTTTGCCCTTTTCACCTCATATGCGATTATTAGGCACAAATTATTTAATATTAAAGTTGCCGGCGCGGCTGTTTTAGTTTTTTCGCTTTCAATTGTAAGTTTTATTGAAGTTACACAAACCAATAGTCTTGTATTAATTATTTATCGTAGCAGCGTATTATTTTTTGTGCTTGTTTTCGGTATTTTGCTTATTCGCAGCGTGTTAAAAGAAGTCAAACAGAGAGAGCAGATTGAGCAGATGGCGGAAGATATCAGAAGAGCTTATGCGGTCGAAAAGAAAGCGAATGAAGAATTGGAAAAATTAGATAAATATAAGAACGATTTCCTAAGGCAAACGCAGCATGATTTAAGAAGGCCATTAACTGTTATCCTGGGATATTGCGACTTATTGCTTAGCGGAACCTTCGGCAAACAACCCAAGAAATCGGCTGATATTATCAAAAAAATGCAAACCGTGGTGCAAGAAAAAGCGAGAGATATAAATAATTTTTTGGATACAGAACAATTCAAAATTGGCAAGGGAGTTGTTCTATTAAAACAGGGAGTTGAATTATTGCCTATTTTAAACGAAATAGTTAGCGTTCTTGCCCCCGGAGCGCAGCTAAAAGGAATCTATCTTAAATTCAATAAACCGGAAGAGGAACTTTTTGTTAACGCTGATAGAGAAAAATTGAAATCAGCATTATTTAATATAGTTGATAATGCTATAAAATATACATTAAAAGGCGGTGTGGATATAAAAGTTGAGAGTCATGGCGCTGTGAAAATTATAGTTTCCGATACGGGTATCGGCATTCCTCAGGATAAAATAAAAAATATATTTGAAACTCAATTTGAAAGAATGGATCAGGCAAAACAAATAGCCGTGGGCAGTGGCGTCGGATTATATCTATCGACACAAATAATCAAACTGCATAATGGCAAAATATGGGTAGAATCAAAGGGACAAAATCAGGGGTCTGTTTTTTATATTGAGTTACCAATCGCCTAAATTCCGATTGTTTTGTAAAAATACGATACAACTTTTATATCGTATTTTTTTTGTATATAGTTTTGTATATAGTATAATAAAACAATATGGATGTTGAGCCGCAAAAACTTAAAACATTTCTTTTAGACTCGGAATTAATCGCTGAAAAGAAATTTGATGAGATACTGAAAAAAAGCCAAAAACTCAATGAAAATATTGAAGATATTTTGGTTTCAGAAGGAATTGTTGATCAGGAAAAATTAACAAAATTTCAAGCATATCTTTTGGGCGTTCCTTTTGTAAATATAGAAAAAGAAATTATCCCGTCTAAAATATTAAATATTATTCCGGAACAGATTGCAAAAGCGCATAATATAATTTCTTTCAGAAAACGGGACAATAATCTTGAAGTAGCCATGCTTGACCCGGAAGACTTAATAACTATTGATTTCATTAAAAAAACAGATCCTTTTCTAAAAATTTTACCAAGACTTACTACTCCAAAAGGAATAAAAAATGCTTTAAACCAATATCAAGAGACATTGGATATAGAATTTGGAGATATTATAAAAGCAAATCCGAAAGGGATAAATCATGTTGAAGAAGGGGAAGACCATTTTAAAAAAGAAGAAGAATTGATGAAAGCTGCTCAGGAATTGCCAATTATAAGAATTGTTGATGCTCTATTGAAGCACGCAGTTTTGCAGGAAGCGTCCGATATTCATATTGAACCTATGGAAAAGGAAATTATGGTGCGTTTTAGGATTGACGGCATACTTCATGATGTTATGGTTTTGCCAATAGTGAGCGCTTATGCGATTGTTGCCAGAATAAAAGTTCTTTCAAATTTAAAACTTGATGAACATAGATTGCCTCAAGATGGCAGATTCAAAATTGAAACAGATAGCTATAAATATTCTATGAGGGTGTCGGTTTTGCCAATTTTTAATGGTGAAAAAATCGTAATAAGATTATTGGCCGAAGATACAAAAGCTCAAAGTTTAGAAAAATTAGGTTTTATTGGAGGAGCTCTTGAAAAAATTCGCAATAATTTGGTTAGACCAACAGGAATGATATTAATTACAGGCCCCACGGGTTCTGGCAAAACAACCACTCTCTATTCAATGATGGATATTCTTAATACCACGGATGTTAATATATCTACTATAGAAGACCCTATTGAGTATAGAATGCCAAGAATAAATCAAACCCAAGTCAATGCCCCAATAGGGCTCACATTTGCGTCGGGCTTAAGGGCATTGGTCAGACAAGACCCTAATATTATTATGGTCGGAGAAATTAGAGATAGTGAAACAGCAGATTTGGCTATTAACGCTGCTTTAACCGGACATTTAGTTTTATCAACTCTTCATACCACAGAGGCAGCTGGAGCAATACCAAGATTAATTGATATGGGAGCCGAGCCTTTTTTAATTTCTTCAACTTTAAATGTGATTATAGCTCAAAGATTAGTGAGAAAATTTCATGGTGATAAAGAAAAATATAAATTAAAAAAAGAATATTTAAAAAATTTAGCAAAATACTGCGACTTAGATAGAATTTTAGAAATGCTAAAAGAAGAAAAATTAATAAAAAAAGGCGATACATTAGAAAATGTTGAACTTTATAGACCAAAACCGTCTAAAGAATCACCCAGTGGATATAAAGGTAGAATCGGAATTATTGAGGTTTTATTAGTAAGCGAAGAAATAAAAAAATTAATTATTCAAAAAGCTTCTACGAGAGAAATTATGGTTCAGGCAAAAAAAGAGGGGATGAGAACAATGGTTGAGGATGGTTTTATTAAAGCTGTTCAAGGATTGATTCCGATAGAAGAAGTTTTGCGAGTTATTATGGAATAAAAAAAATGCCAGTTTATTTTTATACAGCCAAATCTTTTGATGGTCAAACAAAAACAGGAAATTTAGACGCCAAAGATGAACGTCAGCTCGCCCAAAAACTTAAAAGTCAAGGAATGGTTTTGGTTAAATCTGGTTTTGAAAAAAGAAAATTTAAATTTAATTTTTCTTTTTCTAGAGTTTCTGCGGTCGAAAAAATAATAATGATTAGAAATTTAGGAGCAATGTTCTCTACTGGTCTCTCTTTGGTAAAAAGTTTTGATATTTTATCGGCTCAGACAAGAAATATAAAATTAAAAAATACTTTGTTAGATATAAAAGAAAGAATTAATAAAGGAGAAAATCTTTCAAGCGCAATGAGTTCGCATGATGATATTTTTTCTAATTTTTTTCAAAATATGGTAAAAGTTGGAGAAGAATCGGGAACTTTGGAGCAAATTTTTCAAATATTGTCTTTGCAATTCAGCAAAGAACATGAATTAAAATCCAAAATAAAAAATGCAATGATTTATCCAATCATTGTTTTAGTGGCCATGTTGATTGTCGGTATAATAATGATTATTTTTGTTCTTCCTGGCTTGAGTTCTTTTTTTACAAATTTGAACGTTAGTATTCCCAAATATGCAAAAATTGTATTTGATTTAGGTAATTTTCTTTCAAAAAAATGGTATTTGGTAGTTATTAATTTTTTATTTTTAATTATTATCGTAAGTTCTTTACTGAGAACCAAAAAAGGAAAATGGTTATTAGATGTTTTTCTGATAAAAATGCCTTTTATTTCTCCAATTATTAAAAAAAGCAATTCAGCATTTTTAATTCGTTCGTTGAGCTCTCTTCTTATATCGGGAACCCCCATTATAAGGTCTTTGGAGCTTACTTCTGAAACTACAGGAAACTATTATTTTAAAAAAGCTATAACCGATGCAGCGAAAAAAATAGCCAAAGGAGAAAAATTATCTAGTTCGCTGAGACTTTCTCAAAATATTTTTCCCATTGGCGTGATAGAAATGATTGAAGTTGGCGAAGAAACAGGCAAGATGTCTGATATTTTAAAGAAATTAGCGGATTTTTATGAAGAAGAAACTGTTAGCGCCGTTGAGAAATTATCTACTATAATAGAACCAGCATTAATGATTATAGTGGGACTATCGGTTGGGTTTTTCGCTTTTTCAATAATTGAACCAATATACTCTTCATTAAATTCAATTACATAGTTTTTTTAAAATAATACACTTGATAAAATATAAAAAACATAAAAATAACGGGTTTACTTTGATTGAAATTATTATAGTTATTGCAATTTTAATTATTTTAATCACAGTGCCAATTACTTCTTATTATTCCATTTTTAAAAAATCAGATTTAAACAATGGCGTCCAAGAATTTGTAAGTATTTTAAATGTTGCTCAAAATAAAAGTTTATCTTCGGAGAATAATAGTCAATACGGAGTTTATCTTGATGCTTTGACCTCTCCCAACAAATATGTGTTATTTAAAGGCGTCAGCTATGCGTTAAGAGACGTCTCGTATGATAAAATTTATTTTTTGCCTCAAAAAGTGGAGTATTTGTCAATTAACTTAAATGGCGGCAGTGAAGTGGTTTTTGATAAGTTAACCGGTGCAACTCAAGAGTCGGGAAGTATTTCTTTAAGATTAAAAACAGATGCAAGTCAAACTAAAACTGTTTATATATCTAATATTGGCGTAATTGGTTTTGATACACCCATAATTTCATCGGATGATGGCAGAATTAAAGATTCAAGACACATACAATTTGATTACAGCAGATTTGTTGATGTTAACACGGAAAATATAGTGTTAAGTTTTAATAATAATCAAGTAATACAATCAATCCCTATAAGCCAATATTTGTCCGGTGGACAGTTTGATTGGTCGGGGACTATTAGTGTTGGAGGCGCAAATCAGGCAATGGTTATTCGCACTCACAGATTAAATAATCCAGATACTCAATTTAGTATTTATAGAGATAGAAGATTTAATGATAAAGACCTTACAATTACAATTTCTAGAGATAGCTCGGGATTTCTTGCGAAATATTCAGCAGATGGTTTGACTACCACCCATTCATCTATTTTTGTTTCAAATTTTTCTTGGCAATAATATTATGAGACATAAAACTTATAACACAAAACATATAAAAAGAGAAAAAAATAAAGGATTTATTCTTTTGGATATTTTGATAGCAGTTGTAATTATTAATGTCGCTTTTATTGCTCTTTTAGAAACAGGAGTTATGTTATTGAATCTCTCATCTTCAATAAGCAATATAACCCAAGCGGATTTTCTGATAAAAGAAGAAATTGAGGCAACAAGAAGTTTTCGCGATGGAACTAATTGGTCTGTGAATGGTTTGGGTATGGTTAATAGAGGGAGCAACAATCCATATCATGTTTTTTTAGATGCCAGTTCAACTCCTAATAAATGGAATTTGATTTCAGGGGCAGAAACATCGGGCATCTTTACAAAGAGTATTGTTTTTGATAATGTTTCCCGAGATCCAAGCACGAATAATATAGAATCTAATTACAATCAACTGCACAACGACCCGAATACCGTCAAAATTACGGCAACTCTTACATGGCTGAATAAAACATCTCAAGTAGTTGCGTATCTTACTAATTGGCAGAAATAAAAAAATGTTTTCCAATATTAGTTTCAAAAATAAATTTGGATTCACTATTATAGAAATTTCGGTTTCTCTTGCAATCCTGGTTCTTGTTTTATTAACTGTTGGTTCATTTTTCTATTTCATAACTCATGCTAATAATAAAACTAAAAATAACGGAGAAGCATTAGATAATGCAAGAAGGGCTATGGAAATAATAATATATGAAATAAAAGGAGGAGTAAGTATTTATACTCCAACGACCACATCCAACCAACTTTCTTTAGAAACTCATAGATATTT
>CAYXRV010000020.1:0-6251 GCA_964466215.1 uncultured Candidatus Saccharibacteria bacterium | reverse complement strand
CCGCCGCTTCTATCACGCGATTTTCGCCTTTGGCCCTGCCTACGCCAAATAGCGCATTGCCCGAATTTTTCATAATTGACACTACCGAAGAAAAATCAATATTTATAATTCCGGGGACCAAAATTAAATCTGTTATGCCTTGCACCGCTTCTCTTAAAACATCGTCGCAAATCAAAAAAGCATTTGACACTGTTGTCTTTTCATCAATTATACTCAGAAGTTTGTCGTTGGAAATAATTATTATTGAATCAACTTTTTCTTTCAATTTTTGCAGAGCATTTTCTGCAACTTTTTTTCTTTGCTCTCCCTCAAAAGAAAATGGCGTTGTAACCACCGCTATGGTTAAAATGCCTAAATCTTTTGATATTTCGGCAACAACCGGCGCGGCTCCGCTGCCAGTTCCTCCTCCAAAACCGCAGGTAATAAAAACCATATCAGAACCTTTTAATCTTTCTGATATTTCTTCGCTTGTTTCTTCCGCGGCTTTTTTACCCAACACAACATCCATTCCTGTCCCAAGTCCTTTTGTTGTGTCTCTACCTATGAGAATTTTTTTATCAACTTTACAAAAATGCAATGCCTGAGCGTCCGTATTTGTGGCAATTAATTCCACTCCTTGAATATTAAATTTTGCCATTCGGGAAACTGTGTTAGAACCAGACCCCCCGACTCCTATCACTTTAATTTGCGGGTTCATATGTTTTTATCTGCGGGATATTACGGGATAAAAACTCTAAACATTCTTCTGAATTTTTTGGCCCAATCCCTTAGTAAACCCAGTATACCCCCTTTATCTGACCCGTCAATATCCAATCCTCCCAAAACCAAACCCACGATTGTAGCCATGGAAGGGTCGTCTTCAATACCCACAATTCCTTTTGGACTTCCTATGCTGCAAGGAAGTTTTAATTGTTGTTTTGCCAATTCTTTTATTTTTGACAATTTTGCTCCGCCGCCAGACAACACAATTCCCCCAGGCAATAATTCCTGTCGCCCTATTTTTTTTAATTCCTTTTGGACCAAATCAAAAATTTCAGAAACTCTCGGCTCAATAATGTCCACCAAGCCTTTTTTTGTGAAAGACACGTCCGCGGCCTTATCTACAATTTCTATTTTTTTGCTTGGTTGGTCTTTCTTGTCTGTTTTAACAAAAACACAAGTTCCATGCTGTTTTTTAATAGATTCGGCAACAGCAATTTCGGTGCGCAAACCAATAGCAATATCGTTTGTTATGTTTGCTGAACCAATTGGCAAAACAGTAAAATGAATCAAATCTCCTTCCTCAAAAACCGCCAAACTAGTTGTGGCGGCTCCCAAATCAATTAAAGCAACTCCCAATTCTTTTTGCTGAGGAGTCAGCACGGCATCAGCGGCGGCCAAAGGAGAAGTAATAATATCGTCAATTTGCAGTTTTGAATTTAAAACTGCGTTGCTTAAATTTATAAAATCGGGCTGGAAGTAGCAAAGCAAAAGAACTCTTGCTTCCAGTCTTTTGCCGGTTAAACCCAGTGGTTGTTTTATCCCTTTTTGGTCGTCAATAATAAACTCTCTCGGAATAACTTCTAAAACATCCTCGTTTGAAGGAATATTAATTGCCTTGGTAGACTGCAAAACCCTATCTATGTCTTCCTGAGAAATTACTTGGTTGGCGCGCGAGACAGAAATTATGCCGTCAGAGGGAGTAACGTATAAACGGCTTCCCCCAAGATTCACAAAAACTGAATTAATTTTTCTGTCCAAATCTCTCTCAACATCCGATATCAATGCATAAATATTTTTTGAAGTTTCTTCGGCATTGACAACCGCCCCCTTTCTCAATCCAAAAGAAGACCTTTGAGCATAATGCAAAAGCTCCAGTTCTTTTCCTCTTTTTTGAGCAACCAAAATCTTTATAGTGTTTGTCCCAATATCCAGCCCTGCGACAATGTGACCTTTAGCCATAAATATTTAGATAATAGATAAATGTTTTTCTTTTTCTTCCATCCGCATTGCCTCCTTTTTTGACTTCTCGTGGTCATACCCCAAAATATGCAAAATACCGTGCACCAATATTTTTGTTAACTCTTGCTTGAAAGTTACGCCAAATTCCTTGGCATTTTTTTTAACAACTTCCGGGCAAATAACAACTTCCGATGAATCCGATGTAACACCCAAGACTCTGCCAAAAGAAAGAACATTTGTCGGCTTGTTCTTTTTTTTATACTTTTTATTCAACTTTTTAATTTCAGCAGAACTGACAAAAGCAATGGATATGTTTTCCTTTTCTCTATTTTCGCCTTTTAAAACTTTTTTTGCAACCCCCAAAAAAAACTTTTTATCCACAGCAAACTTGGTAAGATTATTTATCTCAATCATTTTATCATTCTAACCTATTTTTAAAATAAAACAAAAACCCGGCATTCGCCGGGCTTTTTTATTATTTTGACAATAGCTCTTTTATTATTCGGCTGATTTCTGAGTTATCTGCCTTTCCTTTTACTTTTGGCATCAAATCCGCCATTACTTTTCCCATGTCCTTTATTTCTTTAGCCCCTACTTTATTTACCGAGTCTTCAACTATTTTTTTTAATTCTTCCGCTGAAATTTGTTCTGGTAAATATTTCTGTAAAATTTCAATTTCTTTTTTCTCTTTATCTGCTAACTCTTGCCGATTGCCTTTTTCATATAGCGCAATGGCGTCCTTTCTTTTTTTAATTTCAGATAACAAAACTCCTATTGTTTCCTCATCTGTAAGTTCCGATTCTTTTACAAGGTCTTGTTCTTTTAAGTCTGGTTTTTCTTTTGAAATATTATATCTTTTTTCTTTTTCCCTTGAAGCAACTGACGCCAAAACCATACGCAAAGCGCCAGAGGCAAGACTGTTGCCCGCTTTTAAAAATTTCACAACATTATTTTTAATTTGTTGTTTTATCTCCATGAATTAGCGCGACCCACTTTAGGTTTGTCTAATTTATCTTGGCGTTTTTTTGCCGCCCTCAGCTCAACTCTTCTTAAAGCTGACCTCTTTTTAGCTAAGGCCGACTTGGTTCTCTTTCTAAATTGTTTGCCTCTCACTTCAAGCAAAACGCCCGACTGGCGCACCACTTTTGTAAAACGATGAACCAAACTTTGAGAGCTTTCTTTTTCTTTTCTTTTTACTTCTAATACCATAATTTTATTTAATTTTAGCTTTCATTTCTTTTACGACCTTGTCTAATTTTATTTCTTTTTGAGTGCCGGTGTCCATATCTCTTAAAGTAATAAAACCTTCCAACGCTTCTTTTTGACCAAAAATCAAAACCCATTTGATTCCCATTTTGTTGGCTGTCCTCAATTGAGCTTTTAAAGAATCCTTGGAAAAAGATTCTGCCACCGGAATTTTCGCGTCGCGGAATTCTTCAAAAAGCTTTAATCCTTTTCTTTTTGCCAATTGTCCCAGCTGGGCTAGAAATATTTTCGGCTCCACTATTTTTGCCGTTTTTACATCTCTGGTCTTCATTAAACTCATGATTCTTTCTATGCCTCCGGCCGAACCGCAGGCAGGAGTCTCTCTGCCTCCTAAAACTTTCGACAAATTATCATATCTTCCGCCGGCCAACAAAGACCCTTGCGTTTTGCCTGCTTCGGTATTTTCCACAATTTCAAAAACTGTTTTTGTGTAATAATCCAAACCCCTGACCAAATATGGATTTAAAGTATATGGCAGTTCTAATTCGTCTAAAAATTCTAACACTTGCTTAAAATGACTATGGCAATTTTCGCAAAGATGGTCAATGATTTGAGGGGCTCCCGCTTTTACTCTTTGACACTTTTCTTCTTTGCAATCTAAGATTCTTAAAGGATTTTCTTTCAGTCTTCTCTGGCAGTCAGAGCACAAAGAAGATTTTTTTGACCTAAAATAACTTGTTAAGATCTTTTTGAAATAAGGCCTGCATTCAGAATCACCGATGCTATTTACTTCAATGGTAATATTTTTAAAAGAAAGCTCTTTTAAAATATCATAACTCATTTGTATAATCTGGCCGTCAATTGACGGATTTTGTTCTCCCATGGCTTCAAAACCAAATTGATGAAACTGCCTAAAACGTCCCGCTTGCGGTCTTTCGTGGCGAAAAAATGGACCCAAATACCAAAGCTTCACGGGCTGGGTAAGATTATGCATCCCATGCTCAATATAGCTTCTCATTACGGGAGCCGTACCTTCCGGTCTCAAAGAGACCAAATCTCCTCCTTTTGTTTTAAAGGTGTAAGTTTCTTTTTCCACAATATCGGTTACCGCTCCCACTCCTCTGGAAAAAACTTCGGCAAATTCTAAAATCGGAGTTTCTATTTTAGAAAATCCGTAATAGTTAGCAATACTTTCAACTGATTTTTGAACCTTTTGAAAATAAGGCTGGTCTTCCGGCAAAATGTCGTGCATTCCTGTTACGCTTTGAATTTTCATTTTGTTTTTTATAAACCTATTTAATAACTTGGAACGGCAATTCTAGACAAGGCCGCCACTGGCAAAACTCGCAAGAAAACTTTACCAATAATATTTTTTACCGGTACGCTTCCCCATACTCTTGAGTCGTAAGAAAATTCTCTGTTATCCCCCAAAACAAAATATTCATCTGCGCCCAAAATAATCTTTACGGTTCCAATGGTTCCAGATGGATTAGGAAGATATTTTTCATCTAAAGCAAAGCTTTTGCCGTCTTTGTATATTGTTACCCTTTGGTCTTTAATTTCTACTGTTTCTCCTGGCAATCCAATAACTCTTTTTATAAATTTTTGCGATGTATCTTTTGGATATTTAAAAACAATAATATCTCCCCGCGCAGGACTGTTAAATCTATAAGAAATTTCATCAACTATTAAATAATCCCCTGATTGAAAATTAGGTATCATTGACTCTCCTTTTACAATAAACGGCTGAAATAAAAAATAACGAATAGGCATTACTATCACCGAGGCAATAATAAAAATTTTCACAACCTCCCAAACAAACGGAAAATACTTTTCAGTTATGCCTGTTTTGTCCTGTTTTTTCGTTGATTGATTGTTTGTTTCTGTAATTTGTTCCATTTTTTTAATTATAAATTAGTTTGATTCTAACATATTTTTAAGCTATTGCAAGCCCCCCTCTATCAGACAAAAAAATGGGCTGAGACAAAAAATTGTCTCAGCCCTTAGAAGTTAAAAGAAAGTTGGTTAGTGAACGCGGTTCACACAGACACAGTGTGACGAGCCAGACGAATCTGGCGCTGTTCCTTCTTGGCGCCTCTTGCTCCGTTCAAATGACCATTGCGGTCATTGTTGCGTTTTTGCAAGATGCGATTTGCCACTTTGAAATGAATTGCCCTTCTAAATCTCGTTCTGAAACGACGATCCAATTCGTCGAAAGAATTCCTCGTAAGAAATTGACCAACAGAGCGCTCGTCAAAATACGAACGGATAAATTTCTTCTGTTCAGAACTTAACCGCCGGGCTGTGTGACAAATTACCTTCATGGCAAGATTCCTTCTTGTAGTTGCAGTGTGAGTTGCAGGATAAAAACGAAGCCTCTTCTCTGTCCTGCCCCGTGTAGTGAAGTAGAGACAGACTAATCCCACCACTAAATTGTCGTGCCTTATATGATTTACCTCCTTTCTTTTTTTATTTGTAAGAATGTGCTGATTCTAAGATTGTATATCTATATAAAAATAAAGTCAATGGCTAAAAACTTATTCTTGCATACATCTCCCATTTATGAGAATATAAAAATATGACAATAATAATTGGGTTGGGAAATCCCGGTAAAAAATTTGAAAAGACAAGGCACAATGTCGGATTTTTAATTTTAGATAAATTTATGGAAAAAAATAATTTTCCCGATTTTAAGTTTTCTGAAAAATTTAATTCTTTTTTGTCGGAAAATATTTTAAACAATGAAAAAATTATTTTAATGAAACCTCAGACTTTTATGAATGATTCCGGCAAAGCGGTAAAGAGTTTAGTATTCGGCATAAAAGACCAAGCATCTATTTTAATTGTTGTTCATGATGATATTGACCTGCCTGTCGGAAAAATAAAAATTGTGGAAGAAAGAGGTTCGGCGGGGCATCGCGGAGTTGAATCTATAATAAAAAATATTGGAAACAAAAATCTTGTAAGAATAAGAATTGGCATCTCTCCGCAAAAAGAAATTAACGCACGCCAAATTGTATTAAAAAATTTCAGCAAAAAAGAACAGGGGGCCATAAACGATATAAATAAAAAAACAGTGGAAGTTCTTGAATTTTTACTCCAAA
>CAYXRV010000019.1:0-6467 GCA_964466215.1 uncultured Candidatus Saccharibacteria bacterium | reverse complement strand
TATTATGCATCACAATTTTTGCTGGCAAAGCTCTTATAAAGTTATATAGCACCACGCCATCGTTTACGCTTCCCCCCGGCGAAGACATCAAAAAATAAAATTCTTTTTGACCTTTATTTATTTGGTCGCTCAAAAAATTCATTAAATTTTGAGATGTTTGCGGATTTATCGGAGACGAAAATTTTACATATATCATATTTTTAATTTATTTACTAATCTTGACTTTTGCTGGCCTTAAAACCTTATCATTTATTTTATATCCTTTTTGGAGCTCTTCTACGATAGTGCCAACACTGGCCTCCTTCGCCAAGGCTTCGGATGGCCCAATTTCCTCGACGACTTCGTGGAAATTGGGATTAAACTTCTGTCCAGTGGTTTTTATCTCTTCAATCCCCTCTTTTTTTAAAAATTCTGTGATTTGGTTTTGTATCTGCAAAAATCCTTTTGTCCATTCAATCGCTTGCGCCGAGCCTCCTTTGCCGCTTTTCAAATTTTCTGGCAGTTGTTTTTCCGCTAAATAAATATTATCTAAAATCGGCAAAATTTTAAAAATTATATCTTCTTTTACGTATTTTCCCAAAAATCCGATTCTTTCCATTTCGTCTTTTTTATAATTCAAAAAATCGGCTCTCTCTCTTTTCCAGTTATTTAGATACTCATCACACCTTTTTTCAAGCGCGTTAAGTTTATTTTCTTCTGCTTGCGCGGTAATTTCTACATTGCAAGTTTTGTATTCTTTACACCACGCCTCGCATTTATTGGCAAACTCTTTATTTCTGTAATTCAAACCACACTCTTTGCATTGGTATAGATTTTGATTATTATTTATTTCTTCTGTCATAATACGATTTTATTATTTTGTCGCACAATAAGATATTAAAAGTTCTCTAACTCTTTCAATAATTCGTTTATCAAGCTGATATTTTTGTTGTAAGTGGTTCGTGATGGACCGATAATTTTCAAAACTTCAAAAACATGATTTTTATCTTGCAGTTTTACATAGCTTAGCGTGGTTGAAATTTCTGTTAACGATTTTGTAAGCTCTTGCGCCCGCTTTAATTCTGTTTCTATTTTTTGTCGCGCCTCGCCGAAGCTTTTAGCGAAGGCAGGTTTTGCCATAACACTGGAATTGCTTTGTGTAAATATTATATCCACAAAATAACGGTATGCTTTATTGGTTGGTATTCTGCCAGCTGAAGTGTGCGGTTGCGTTATGTAGCCCTGCTCCGTGAGTTCTTGCAGTTCGTTTCTTATTGTTGCGGGGGAAATATTCAAACTTCCCTTTTTTTTCAAAAGGTCTGAACTGATTGGTTCAGCGCTATCAATATATTCCTTTATCAGTGAATTCAAAATTTTTTCTTGGCGTAAAGTTAATTCCATACTGGTATATTAATTAATTAGCAATCGCTTGTCAAGAGTGATAATAAAAAGGCCCTATTTATAGAGCCTTATTTTGTTCTTGCTTTTTTCCTAAGAAAAAAACTTGATGACAATTGCAATTGTCAGCGGATAAAAAAAATAATAAGTTATTTTGTGATTCCAGAGGTGAATCTGGTATCTTTTTATCCATCCTACGGCAGAGCTGAAAAACACCACAGCCAAGCTGAGTAAATACAACGCAATTGTAATTATGATTATTCTGTCCCCCAGTTTTTCACCGAGATGAGCGTGGCGGATACAGAACCAAAAGAAACCTACAAAAAAAGAAATCAAAACTACCTCCTCGAATTTTCTCTTAGCCATTTCCATGATTTGGCTCCTGTTTTTGGGTTACTTTAAATTGAAATCTAAAAGGGCTATTTTTAGTATAATCTTTTTTTAAAAATTTGTCAAGTCCAACAATAACTTTGCGCAAAAAAAGACCCAAATTGCTTTGGGTCATTATTAAATTTAGCTCTGCTAAGCAGTAGCCGTTGTTGATTCACACGAAGAGTGTTCTGCTATTATAAGCAATATTTTTTCTTTTATTTCTCCATATTTTTTACACAAGGCATCGCACAAATCAAATCCTTCTATTTCTGGAAGGACAACAATTGAATTTGCAATATCTGATAACTCATCAATTAAGGCGCCATAAGAAGCGTCGTTTATCCCGCGCCCCATTCTGTTTAAGATCTCGTTTTTGTATGAATAAAATTCTGGATTCGGCTCGACCGCTTTGATTGTGAATCGTTGGATTAATTCATCGTCTGATAGGTAAAGCATCATACACTCCTTTTCCTTAAAACACTTTTTAGAAACTTTTAAAACTGAATCCGCCTCCTGACTGTAATTCTCTTAGTTTTTTAATTTTGACAGCCAACAATGAAGCATCGCGCCAAGTAAAACTGAGCTCCGGATTAGAAGCAAACCGACCAAGCGCTCTTAGAGCTTCATCGTAATTTTCGTCATCATACATAAAAATATAGCGGTCTCTATTTCTTATTAATGCCACTAAATTTATATCTGGTGACTGAGATTGCATAAAAATCTCCTTTCTTCGCGCGGTTATTTTTTTGTAAATGTGCCAAATGGAGTCGACAGGATTCGAACCTGCTACCTCCGTGATCTGTATTAGCAAAATCACGGCGCTCTCCCTGTTTGAGCTACGACCCCGCACTAATTTTATCGCCGAATTTTTATTTGTATTCCGAGATAAAATTAGCGCGGGGCGCGCTTATATTATAATTACTCCACAATAATTGACCCGAAGCTTTCGGAATTTAAATGGTCGTGAAATTTCCAATTACCGATTTTGTCAAACTTAAATGACCATGAAACGCCCGGTAAAATTCCTGTGCAGGCGTCAAAGGAGGAATTGGCTGTGTCTGGGCAATGCTCGTCAAGCGATGTTCCGCTATAAGCTCCGTGTGTCGGATGCATGGCCGATGCGGGCCACATTGAGATTGAACTCTGATTTTTAAAAATGACTGTTTCTCCTTTTTTTATTGTGATTGAATTTGGGGAATATCCAGAGTCAGTATAAGTTATTACTTTTCCATTTGTTTGCGGAACTTGCTTGGCGGATGGCTGTGAAGTTGTTTGTTCTGATACAGATTCTTGTTTGGTTTCCTTATTTTCTTCATTGTTTACTATCCTCGCTGGCTGATATCCCCCTTTAAAAATAAAATATCCGCCTAATATAACAATTATAATAACAATAATTGCAACAATAATTTTGTTCATAGTTATTTTTTTGATTTAATTATTTTATTTAACACCCACTGCGGCAAAGAGTCAATCATAAGCGCAATTAATCCAACCAAAAGACCGATGTCGCGCACGGTAATGTCGGTGATGCCACTGACCGTCATAACAATAACAAGATGCAAAGAACCAACAAATGCCGCCAGCCATGTGAAAATATCCACAAGTAACAGAGCTCCAATCACAATGTCTAAAATTGCTGTTCCTATCATTGTCTGAGTAAGAGATGTTGGCAAGAGTCCGATCGCCCATGGTTGTAAATATCCGCTCCATGATTCTGGATTTTTAAAAATTAAAACACCAATCCACAAAAAAGTGATTGCCATGCCAACTCTCAAAATATGAAATGCAGTTTTTTTCATAATTATATATTATTAATTATATATTACTTAATATAATGATAACTCCCATCAACCAAATAGTAAAGGCGGACATCAAACACCAAAAACACCACGCTTTAATGACGCGCCATTGGAGATATGTAAAGCGCAGAGACATAAGAGCGCTTATTGCGACTGAAAATTTAAAAATAAAATCCCATAATATTAATGGCTGTACTCTAATTACCAAAAAAGCTCCGATAAATGAAGCCATAATATAAAATAACAAACCCAAAATATCATTGGGAATTAAAAATATTTTATTGTACTTACTCTCTAAAACCAGAGCGCAATTGTCGCCGATTGGGCAAATGGGTTTTTCAGACGCGATTCGTTTGCGAATGAGATACATTGTTTCTGAAATGCCGACTGCCGAAAGCGTGAAGAGAAGCGCATAAGATGTCATATTGCGTCATTATAACAAAAAAATCGCCCTAGAGCAATTTTTTTTAATCATACAAAATGATTGTAGTATTATTTATTTTTTCTGCTTGCCCTTTTTTCGTCAATTTCTTTTAAGTATATCTTTCTAATGCGAATGCTTTTTGGAGTTATTTCAACCAATTCATCGTCGCCGATATATTCTAAGGCGTCTTCCAACCCCATTGTTTTTGGCGTGTCAAAGTGCTCTGTGTTTCCTTCTCCTTTTGACCTCATGTTTGATAATTGTTTTGTTTTGCAAACATTGACCCTTATATCATTTGACCTTGAATTTTGCCCAATAACTTGGCCTTCGTAAACTTCTATCCCGTGGCCTAAAAACAAAGTTCCTCTGTCTTGAACATTTTTAAGCCCGTAAAGATTTGTTGGCCCAGATTCGCAAGCAACCAAAGACCCTTGTTCTTTTTCTTTCCAACTTCCCGGGTCGGGTAAATATTGATGGAAAGATGTATTTATTATCCCAAGGCCTTTTGTGTCTGTTAAAAACTCTGTTCTGTACCCGAAAAGTCCTCTGGTTGGAATTATAAATTCCAAAAATATAATGCCGTTTTGATTTCTCATTTCAATCATCTCGCCTTTTCTGCCTCCCAGTTTTTGAATGACGGCACCGTGATATTTTTCCGGAACTTCAATAAAAACTTTTTCGTAAGGAGTCATTTTCTTGCCGTTTATCTCTCTTGCAATAACTTGAGGCCTTGAAACTTGAAATTCAAAGCCTTCCCTTCTCATTCTTTCAATTAAAATTGCCAAGTGCAGTTCTCCTCTTCCAGAAACAACCCAGTTGGCCTTGTCTGTTTCTTGAACTCTTAAAGCAACGTCTGTTTCCAGCTCTTTCAGTAATCTTTCTCGTATTTGCCTTGAAGTTGGGAATTGTCCTTCTTTGCCCGCAAATGGAGAATCGTTGACCATAAAAGTCATTTTTACGGTTGGCTCTTCAATGTTAATTAGCGGCATAGCAGTTGGATTTTCGGGGTCGGCAATTGTTTCACCGATAGTTATGTCGGAAATACCAGCAATAGCTGTAATATCTCCGGCTTGAATTTCGCTGGTTTCGATTCGGTTTAACCCCGAAAAAGTCATTAGAGAAATTAATTTGTATTTTTTAGATTTTCCTTCTCTATTTATGTGAGCCACTTCCTGTCCTGCTTTTACAACGCCGTTGTAAACTCTGCCAATGGCAATTTTTCCTTTAAAGTTATCTGGCACAACCGAAGTAATAAGTATTTGCAATGGTTTTTCTATATTTGCAACTGGCGAAGGTATATGCTGTAAAATAGCATCAAAAATCGGGGTGATGTCGGTCATTTCGTTTAAGTTTGGTTTTAATCCCGCTTTTCCATCTCGTCCGGAAGCGTAAACCACAGGAAAGTCCAGAGAGTGGTCACCTGCCCCCAATTCCAAAAACAATTCAAGCGTTGCGTCTAAGGCGAATTTTGGCCTTGAGCCGTCTTTATCTATTTTATTTATAATCACAATAATTTTATGACCCATTTCCAAGGCCTTTTTCAAAACAAATCTGGTTTGAGGCATTGGGCCTTCTTTTGCGTCGACTAAAAGCAAACAGCCATCGGCCATATTTAAAACTCTTTCCACTTCCCCGCCAAAGTCGGCATGACCCGGAGTGTCAATTATGTTTATTTTTGTATCGCCAAATTGCACAGACGCATTTTTTGAAAAAATTGTAATTCCTCTTTCTCTTTCCAATTCGTTGCTGTCCATAATAAATTCTTGGCCAATGGATTCCTTGTTCAAATGAGTTCCCGATTGACGCAAAAGCGCATCCACCAGTGTGGTTTTGCCATGGTCAACGTGAGCAATTATTGCAATGTTTCGTATTTTATTCATAAAAGATAATTATACACCAAAAATTGACTAATGTCAAAACATTAGCATAGAAAATCGAGACTGTGTTAGTTAATCTTTAATAATTCCACTTGGAATATCAAAGTTGCATTTGGCGGAATTATTGCGCCGGCTCCTCTTTCGCCATAACCCAATTCTGGAGGAATCGTTAATTTTCTTTTTTCGCCCGCTTTCATTCCCAAAACTCCCAACTCCCATCCTTGAATTACCCTATTTTGACCCAAGGTAAAAGAAAATGGTGTTCCCCTGTCTACGCTTGAATCAAACTTTACGCCGTTTTCTAATGTGCCCACATAATGCACAGTTACCAAATCGCCAGTTTTTGATGGCTCCCCGCTTCCCTCTTTTAGTACTTCTATTTTCATATTTTGAATTTCAAAATTGCTGATATCTTGCGTGATATCAGAATTTTTAGAATTTATTTCTTGCTTTTTAACTGATTGGCTTATAGAAGCCGTAGAATTAGTTTCGCGAGGCTTATTTATTAAAAGAAAATAAACACCGATAATAATTGTTATGATTATTATTGATACGATTAATATTAAAACTTTTTTATTCATTTTTTTATGAATTTAATCTTATTCCGACCTTTAATTT
>CAYXRV010000018.1:0-6665 GCA_964466215.1 uncultured Candidatus Saccharibacteria bacterium | reverse complement strand
CAAACAATCCGAATATACCAAAGGTAAGGATGCAAGCGGCAATGCTTGTAAAACGAGGTTGGTCGATACGCAAAACTGCAAGATACATGGGAGTTTACCCGAGTACGGTGTTGCGTTGGGTGAAAAAAAGAATTGCGAGAAACAATTTTTCAATCCCAACGCTCTCTTCTGCGCCGTACAGCCACCCTAATGCAATATCTGAAGAAATGGTTGTAAAAATTATCGAGTACCGACAATGATACCAAAGAACATTGAGAAGAAACAATCTGGTTAATCATTATTCTCAGTTTGGTTGACCAAAAGATTAAACGAACAAGGATTTGCTCACAGACATAGCCGAGTGCGTACGCCGACGGACAATGGACATTTGGAAGATTTAATCGTACAATACAAGATGAGTGCATTAGCCGTATTCCTAGAAAATTATCGATTTACAGAAAAGAAATTCCTAAATATCTAAAATGGCACAACGAGCAACTGCCGCACATGGCCTTAAATATGAAATCGCCACTCGAGGTGTTGCGAAGGTGCTGAGCTGATTACATAGTGGCTGTAATATATTAATTAAGTATTCTAAATGATTGATAAAAAAAAGAAAGGGCTGGACAATGTATTTTATATCGGACTTTTAAGTTTTTTCGGAGGCATAAGCCAGGACATTTTTGTACCGATTTTGCCTATTTATCTCTCAAGTGTTCTTGGTTTAAATAAGGCTTTTATTGGACTCTCGGAAGGGCTGGTTACCAGCGGGGCAAGTATTTTTAAAATGATTGCAGGATTTTTGACAGACAAATTTGGCAAAAAAAAGCCGTTCATTTTCCTTGGTTATTTATTCTCGCTTATCGCCAGACCTTTATTATCTTTTACCACCGCAGGAGCGACTGTTTTGGGGCTTAGGTTTCTTGACGGTGTCGGTAAGGGAATGAAAGATTCTCCGAAAGACGCTTTGATCGCCGACTCAACGGAAAGGTCAACGCGTGGAAAAAGTTTTGGTATTGCCCGCACGCTTGATACTTTTGGTTCGGTAGCTGGACCGTTAATTCTTTTTGGATTATTATATTTTCTTAAAAATAATTCTCTTGAATATCACATTATTTTAGTTATAACCGCAGTGCCGTTGTTTATTACGCTTACCATACTTAAATTTAAAGTAAAAGAAACCATCACAAAAGATATAAACATTAAACCTTCGGCCAGTTTTGCATTGCCCCAAAATTTTTATATTTTTTTAGCGATTATGGTTTTATTTAGCCTTGGAAATTCTTCAGATGCATTTTTAATCCTTAGAGCTCAAAACATTGGCGTAACGCTTCTCGCAATACCGCTTATTTACGCACTTTTTAATTTTGTTTATGCCTCAGCTTCCATTCCGCTTGGCAGTTTGTCTGATAGAATCGGCAGGGAAAAAGTTATAATTCTTGGCTGGCTTGCCTATATGACGACATATGTCGGCTTTGCGTTTGCAAATGCCAATTATCAAATATGGCTCCTTTTTG
Source organism: uncultured Candidatus Saccharibacteria bacterium (assembly GCA_964466215.1). Classification (GTDB taxonomy): domain Bacteria; phylum Patescibacteriota; class Minisyncoccia; order Minisyncoccales; family Staskawiczbacteraceae; genus JACPYG01. The sequence continues at coordinate 5,169 of CAYXRV010000018.1, read as the reverse complement.
CTTTTTATGGTCTTTATTATGCGACCACCGAAGGCGTGGCCAAAGCGTTTGTGGCCGATATGGTGCCTGAAAACCATCGAGGCCGGGCATACGGTATATACAACACCGCTATTGGTTTGGTCGCCCTGCCAGCCAGTTTTATTGCCGGATTATTATGGGATTATTTTAGTCCGTCCGCAACATTCTTTTATGGAGCGGGAATGTCTCTCATTGCCTTGATATTGCTTATTGTATTTTTGTCGCTTAAAAAAGAAACAGTAGTTATTAATTAATTTAAAATAAGTTCATAATAAAAAAAGCGGCTTGTCGTTGACGAGTCGCTTTTAAGTTGAAGAGAGTATGGTATTATTTTTTGGAAGGTTGTGAGAGATTGTCTATTGGAACATAACTAATGACACTTGGCTTGTCATTAGTTTCTTCATATTCATAAATTACCGGAGCATGTCCAAGGGGACATTTGCCAGCTTGCACGCTTCCAATCCTCATTTTAAGAGTCTGTTCTACGATTTTTCCGTATTCTTCTTTGTATACAAGGCAGTTAACTTTATCGCCAGCGTGAAATATGCCTCCGCCCCAAATTGTAAACCATTTTTTAGAATCTGCCATGATACACCTTCCTTTCTCGTTTTCGTCTTTTCTTCCCGCTGCCACCTTCGTTTTTAAAAAGAAACGTGAGGTCTTTTGGTTTTGCATTTTTGCCTTCGCGTCCAAAAATGCTGAATCTTATATTAAGATCACCTCGGCTAAACCATAACATATCACGCATTCCCGATAAGCATCTCCAAAGGTTGTGTTTTTGGCCGTCGGCGCAAACAATATTTTCTAAAACATTTTCTTCTCCGATATTTGAAGAAATAACTTTATTCGTATGACTGTCTTTTGGTTCTAAAAACCATTCATATTCTCGTTTTCGCATAATACTCCCTCCTATATTAAGTTATTAATGTGCGGCATAAACTTACCTTAATATACTATATGTTTTTGGCAATAAGATGTCAATTATGCACAATTAGAGGGTTGCTTTTATCGTATTTTTAGGGTAAAATGGTAGAATAATACCAATATATGAGCAGGAATATTATAATAAAAAATCACAAGGAAAACGCTCTAATCAAGGAGCTCAAAGCGAAAAATGATATTAAAGCGGAAAGAATCAAAAAATTACTGGAATTGAAAGACCTTACAAAACAGGAAAATTCTCCGGTAAAAATTCTATTTGACCAAATATTAAAACTGCCAAGATTTAAAGATTTTGATTTGGTTAATTTTCCAAAAATAGTTACGGTCGCAGAAAACTTTGACCTTTTAAACACACCAAAAAACCATCCGAGCAGAAGCCAAACAGATACTTATTATGTTACAGACGAATACGTTTTGAGAACGCAGATGACGGTTATGTGGTCGTTTTATTTAAAAGACCCGGAAGTTTTAGAAAGACTAAAAAAAGAGGGGCATGTTGAAGCTCTTTCAACCGGAATAGTTTTTCGTAAAGACGAAATTGACAGAAATCATTATCCGGCGTTTCACCAAATTGACGGATTGTATATTTGTAAAAAATCCCAAAAAATTATTACGATAAAAGATTTGGAAGATGTTCAAATTGATTTGGCAAAAGGCATTTTCGGTTCAGATATTGAATGGAAATTTATTGTTGATTCTTTTCCTTTTACCGACCCTTCGGTTGAAATGGATATTAAATTTAACGGAGAATGGATGGAAGTGAATGGAGCAGGATTAGTGCATCCGCAAGTTTTAAAAAATTTCGGATTGGATTCGGAAATTTATAATGGTTGGGCATTTGGATTTGGCGATAGATTAGCGATGATAAAAATGGGAATTGGCGACATAAGAATTTTGTGGTCGGAAGACCCAAGAATCACCAGCCAATTTAAAGATATAAACAGCAAGTATAAAGAAGTAAGTAAATATCCGCCAGTTGCCCGCGACATTTCTTTTGTGATAGATAAAGACATAAATTTAAATAATTATTACGAGTTGGCGCGCGACTTGGCCGAAAATTTAATTGAAGAAGTAAAACTTATAGACAGCTATGAAAGCGAAGAAAAATTCGGTAAAGAAAAAAAAAGTTATACATTCCACATAGTTTACAGGTCGCTGGAAAAAACTTTGACAGATGAGGAAGTAAACAAAATTCATGATAAAATTACAGAAAAAACGAAACAAGAATTAAACGCTATTATTCGTTGATAAAAATTATAAATAAATTTATGGCATTCAAAATAAATATCAAAGAAGTGGGGGATAAAGAAGAGTCAACTGTTGCATACGCGCCGCCGGAAGCCAAGAAAATTAAAAAAGCCGACGAATATACCGCCAAAGATATTTATGTTTTAAAAGGACTGGAACCCGTAAGAAAAAGACCGGGAATGTATATTGGTTCAACTGGCGTAGACGGGCTTCATCACTTAATTTGGGAGGTGGTTGATAATTGTCTTGATGAAGCCATGGCAGGATACGCCAAAAGCATTGAGGTTGTTTTGTTGCCAAACAACAGAGTAAAAATTTCCGACGACGGCAGAGGTATTCCGGTAGAAAAACACGCAGACACAAAAAAGTCGGCCTTAGAAACCGTTATGACAACTCTGCACGCGGGAGGCAAATTTGGAGGAGACGCTTACAAAGTTTCAGGAGGATTGCACGGTGTTGGAGTTTCGGTTGTTTGCGCTTTGTCTACTTTCATGGAAGCCGAAGTCCAAAGAGACGGCGGGAAATATGCGCAGGAATATTTTAGGGGAGTGCCGAAAGCCGCAGTCAAAAAAGTGGGCGACAGCAAAAAAACAGGAACCACTATTATCTTTGACGCCGACCCGCAAATTTTTTCAGAAATAAAATATGACGCCAAAAGAATTTTGGGTCATTTGCGCCAGCAGGCATATTTGACAAAAGGGGTAAAAATTTCATTGAGCGACGAAAGAATAAAAGGCAAAGCAACAGATTACACTTTTTATTTTGAGGGAGGAATTTCTTCTTATGTTAAATATTTGGTTGAGGGAAATACGCCTCGCCACCCAAATGTATTTTCGGTTGCTGCTTCTAAAAATGATATTTATGTGGAGGCCGCTTTTCAATATACCCAAGAAATGGAATGCACAGAGGAATCTTTTGCCAATAATATTTATACTGTTGATGGTGGAACGCACATTTCCGGTTTTCGCACGGCTTTAACAAGATGCTTAAACGATTACGCAAGAAGAGAAGGATTTTTGAAAGAAAAAGATGAGAACTTTACCGGTGATGATGTAAGAGAAGGCCTAACAGCGGTCGTTTCTGTAAAAATAAGAACTCCGCAGTTTGAGGGTCAAACAAAAGCAAAATTGGGAAATCCCGAAGCCAAAAATGCGGTAGAATCAGCGGTGTCGGAAGCTTTAGCCGATTATCTGGAAAGATATCCCCAAGATGCCAGAGCTATGGCGGAAAACTGTCTTTTGGCCACCAAAGCAAGATTGGCCGCCAAGGCCGCCAGGCAGACAGTTTTGAGAAAGGGGATTTTGGAAGGCTTGGCTTTGCCAGGAAAACTGGCCGATTGTTTGTCAAAAAAACCGGAAGATTCTGAATTGTATATTGTTGAGGGAGAATCGGCCGGAGGCTCGGCCAAACAGGCAAGAGACAGGGGATTTCAGGCGATTTTGCCTTTGCGAGGCAAAATTTTGAATGTGGAAAGAGCCAGACTTGATAAAATGCTGGCTTCAAAAGAAATTAAGTCGTTAATTATTGCTTTGGGTACCGCTGTGGCCGAAGATTTTAACATAGAAAAATTAAGATATCATAGAATAATTATTATGACCGACGCCGATGTTGACGGAGCCCACATTAGAACTTTGCTTTTAACATTGTTTTACAGATATTTTAAATCAATAGTTGAGGCGGGTTATATTTACATCGCCCAGCCGCCACTTTATAAAATTCAGGCGGGAAAGCGCGTGGAATATGCTTACAACGATGAGCAAAAAGATAAACTTGTAAAAGAAATCGGAAAAGACAAAAACATATCAATGCAAAGGTATAAGGGTTTGGGAGAAATGAACGCCGAACAGCTTTGGGAAACAACAATGAATCCAGAAAACAGATTGTTGCTCCAGGTTAAGGTTGAAGAAGCCCGCGAAGCCGACAAAACATTTGATATTTTAATGGGAGAGGAAGTAGAGCCAAGAAAAAAATTTATTCAAACCCACGCAAAGTCAGTGAAGAATTTGGATATATAAAAATCTTTAACCCAGATTTTAAAAAACAGGTATTGCCCTGTTTTTTGTTTTGTAAAAATAGTAGAATACATTAATAAAATGTCTGAAAAAATATTATCTAATATAAAACAAAAACCCTATTTTAGCGAGAATAATTTCGTTCTTTATAACGGAGATAGTTTAAATTTACTCAAAGAATTACCTGAAAACTCTATTGATATGATTTTTGCAGATCCTCCTTACAATCTTTCAAACGGAGGTTTTACAGTTCATGCCGGCAAGATGGTGAGTGTAAATAAAGGTGATTGGGATAAAAGCAATGGTTTTAGCAAGGATTTTAATTTTCACTTAGATTGGATAAAAGAAAGCAAAAGAGTTTTAAAGCCAAATGGAACTTTATGGGTAAGCGGTACATATCACTCAATATATCAGTGTGGGTATGCTTTGCAGTCGCTCGGTTATCATATTTTGAATGATATTTCTTGGTTTAAACCAAATGCTGCTCCAAATTTAAGTTGTAGATTTTTTACCGCAAGCCACGAAAGTTTAATTTGGGCCAGAAAAGAAAAAAAGGCAAAACATATCTTTAATTACAATATAATAAAAAATGGGGACTGGTCAGAAGATTTTTTAAAAAAACCCAATAAACAAATGCGTTCTGTTTGGGCATTGAATACGCCTGAAAGTTGGGAGAAAAAGTTTGGTAAACACCCAACTCAAAAACCAATAGATTTATTGAAAAGAATTGTATTAGCAAGCACGAACGAAAATAATATAATATTAGACCCTTTTACGGGAAGCTCTACTACTGGTTTAGCTGCCATTTTGAATAATAGAAAATTTGTTGGAATTGATAAAGAAAAAAAATATTTAGACTTATCAATAAAAAGATTTAAAGATTTAGATCCAAATAAATTTATAATAAAGACTCATGAAGATAATTACGCGAGCTACAGCAATTAAAAAT
>CAYXRV010000017.1:0-6831 GCA_964466215.1 uncultured Candidatus Saccharibacteria bacterium | reverse complement strand
TTTAATGTATCCTAATTTTGTGGCAAGCTCAACATTTAATTTCATTGAAAAACCATCAAGTACGACTTTTTTTTTTGTTTGCTCCGCAAATTCCAGCACTTGTCTTATTCTTTGAATTTGAGAAGAGAATGTGGCAATAATCGTTCTGCCGGGAGCTTGCTTCATAAGCTTGTAAAGGTTACTTAACATTGCTTCTTCGGTTACAGATATTTTAGAATTTGTAGAGCCCAGAGATTCCAACATTAAAATAGTCGGTCTTTTTAAATTAGCTAAATGAGTGTATTTTATGGCTTCTCTGCCGATAGGGTCTTTTTCAATGCTCCAATCGCCCGGATGTATTACTGTGGCAACGGGAGTTTCTAATATCACTCCTACGGCGTCCATAATTGTATGGTCAATCTGAAAGAATTTTAAAGTAAAGCCTCCCAAGCTGATTTTTTGCTGTAAATCTTTTATGTAAGTGGTTTTCAATTTTTTTGAACTGTTCCTTTCAAAGTCCTCCTGACGATGTTTTACCATTTCTATTGTTAATGGCCTGCCGATGATTTGTGGATTGCCGAGTTTCTTTAATAATATGGGAGCGGCTCCAATATGGTCTAAGTGCCCGTGTGAAAGAACAACGGCTCTGATATTTTTTTCTTTGCCTTTTAAATATTCTGTATTAGGAATCACATAATCAATACCGGGCATATCTTCTTCGGGGAATTGCAATCCCATATCCAAAATCACAATATCTTGATTATATTCAAAAACAGTCATATTTCTTCCAACTTCTTCGCATCCTCCGAGAGGAATAATTTTTAAGTTGTTCTCTGTTTTATTGTATTGTTTATCCATGTTTGACTAAATTAATTATTTTATTTTTTGAGAACGATTTTATGTTTTCAATCGTTGTGTCTAAGATTCTTATTAACGCTTCTTTGCTATTGAAGGCATTGTGCGGAGTAACGATAACTTTCGGCTGATTGATTAAAATGTGATTTTCGAGGATTGTTCTTAAATCGCATTTTTTTGAAAAATCAGGAGTTATAAGCTCTCTTTCTTCTTTGATAAAACACTCTTCCTCTAAGACGTCCAAACCCAAACCGGCAAAAATTTCGTCTTTTAGTCCCTGTAACAGGGCAGTAGTGTCGCAAACGCCGCCCCTTGATGTGTTTATTAAGTATGAATTTTTTTTAAATAATTTTACAGTCTCAAGATTAATTAAATGATGAGTTGATTTGTTATATGGTACATGAAGGGTTATTATATTAGAATTTTTAAACAAATAATTAAGAGCCACATATTTAAAACCCATTCTTTCAGCCAGTTTTTGGTCTTTTTTAATATCGTAAGCCAAAACTTCCATTCCAAACCCTTTGGCAATTCTTATCACGTGTTTTCCTATATTGCCGGTTCCCACCACGCCCAGAGTTTTTTCCTTTAGGTCAAAACCTGCTAACACATAAATCGAAAAATCTTCTCTCTTTGTTCTTTCTATGGAATCATAAATTCTCCTTGATAAAGCCAATATTAAAGCAAAGGTATGCTCGGCCACTGTGTTTTCTCCGTAAGTCGGTATATTGGAAACCGCAATATTATTTTTTTTGCAGAATTTTAAATCAATATGGTCAAAACCAGTTGAACGAGTTGCGATATATTTTAATGATTTTAAAGAATCAATAATTTTTTTATCAACAGAAGAATAGACGAAAGGAGATAAAATATTGATGTCTGATATTTTATCCAAATTATTTGGGTCTATTTTTTCTTCGGAAAATATTAAATCATATTCCTTCAGCTGAGATTTCAAATAATCTTTTTCCCAAGGCTCTATTTCAAAAAAAGCAATTTTTGTTTTATCCATATTTTTTTTGTGCCGCGGGAGAGATTCGAACTCTCATGACCTTGCGGTCGCTGGCTCCTGAAGCCAGTGCGTCTGCCAGTTCCGCCACCGCGGCAAAAGTTTAACTTTGTTTCAGAAAATTTAAATCTTCCGGCAGAGATTTTGAAGGTTCTTCAAAACGCAAATCAGGCACTATTTTATAATTTTCATTTTTGACCCAGCCTGTTTTAAGATAATAATAACAAGCTCCCTGCATTTTCTCATATAAAGAATAATCGCTTTCGCATTGAGGAGAAACCCAGTTCGCCATTTTCAGCTCCTTTGTTTCTGAAGGATTAATAGTTATGTGGCCATAAAAAGGGGGAATTATAACAATATCTCCTTTTTCCGCTTTTACAGCATAGACATCTTCAATCTCTTCCGGGTTGCCATTCTTTCTTTTTTGCATTAAATATATTGCTTGTCCTTCCAGAACAGTATAAATTTCTTGATGGCCTTCTTTGTGATAGTGTCCCTTGGTTTTAATAAATTCAGAACCCAACATTGCGGAAGGGACAATAGTTATATCATATCTGATTTTGTCCTTTTCTTCTACGGCTCTGTACATATAGTAAAGCTCGGAGTTGTCAGCCGTTTTTAGCCATTCTTTGTCATAAATAACTTCGCGCATATTATTGAGATGCCGAATGTCGGGAGTCAAATTTTTTAAATCTACTTCCATACTCTGCGAGTTTTAATAAACCAATTTATTACATTAGAAAATCTTTTTGCCGGGTCAACTGTTTTAGTTGTTTCAATCCCTTTTATTTTCGCAGAAACCCAGTAAATATAGTCAGGATTGTACAAAAATAGGGCAGGGGCATCTCCTATTATAATATTTTGCAATTCTTCATATTTTGTTTGTTTTATGTTGTTGTCTAAAGTCTCTCTGGCGTCTTTTAACAAAGTATCAATATTTTTGTTTTCGTATTCCGACAGATTAAGTCCCGGGTCATTTTTTTGCGAAGAGTGCCAAAAAGGATAAAGGTCGGGGTTGCTTCCCAGCGCTTCTCCATATAAAAGAGCGTCGTAATTTCTTTCTTTAATAATAGATTTGAGCTCGGAAATCTCTACAGCATTAATGTTAACCGTAACTCCAATTTTTTGCCAGTAGTCTTTCAATAAATTGGCCACCTGCACTATTTGCGGCTGGTTTATTGTTACCAAGGTAAATTGCAAAGGCTGGGAATTTTTTTGCGGGGTTACGCAGAGTTCGTTTAGTTTTGTTCTGGTGGCTTTGCCGACCTCTCCTGTTGGCTTTTCCTCCGGCAAATATTTTTTCTGAAATTCAGTTACAGCATTTTCGGTTGCTTTGCCGTATGTTCCATTAATTTCTCCTTGCAAAAGCGTAGAAAAATTATTGTTTGGCAGGCGCGCCAGGCAGGCTTGAAGCTCCGTTACATCTTTATTTTTAGATTTCACGGCAAGGTAATTTTTAAACTGAAAAGCCGGTTTTTTATCTAACGCTTTTTCTCTTTGGCCTGCGCCATTATCTTTAAATCCAGCCTTGTCTAAAAGACTGCCGGCTGTTTGCGCGTTGAATTCGTAAGTTGATGCAGGTTCTTGATATCCAAAATATTCGGGCAATATTGGGGAATTGATAATTGAAGTTTTATTTTTCGTGGAAGACGCGATTTCGTCAATAATTTTGTTTTTATCCACGGCATAACTTAGAGCTTTTCTCAAATTAATATCCGAAAATAGTTTTGTTTTTTGGGTATTAAAAAATACGGCAAAATATCTGGGCAACGACAGATAGTAAGTGGAAAATTTTTCATTTTGAGTCCAGCCTTGGTGAATGTCTTTTTCGGCTTGGGCTTCATTATTGTCTACTGCGGCCAAAGAAAAACCGTCAATTGTTTTTGAATTTGCGGCTTTTATCAAATCTTCCTTTTTTTCAAAAAACTGAAAAGAAAGGTTGGAAATAAAAGGAACTTGATTGTAATATTTTCGGTTGGCGATTAAATTGATATTTTTTATGAAACCGGTTTCTGTTTGCTTTAAATTTTTAAAACTGTAAGGGCCCGACCCGATCGGTTGTAAATTATAAGAAGAAAGGGCAAAGCTTTCAGGCAATATATTTTCCCAGATGTGTTTTGGAATTATTTTTATAGTACAATTTTCCAGGAAAGAATTATAGGGACTTTTTAATCTCAAGGTAAAAGATTTATCGGATGTTTTTTCTATATCTACGTCAATCCAATTAGCTCTCAAAGGACTTTTATAGTCTGAATTCTGCGCCGTTTTTATTGTGAAAATTATGTCGTCTGCTGTTAGCGGTTTTCCATCTTGCCAAAAAATATTGTCTTTTAATGTAAAGTCGTAATTTTTGCCGTCGCTGGAAATTTTGTAGTCGTCGGCCAAGTCTTTTATAATTTTGCCGTCTTTGTCGTAAGACATCAATCCTGAAAAAACGAGGTCGGTTAGGGTTCGGTCAATGTCGTTTGTCTCGCCGTAAATAGGGTTTATAAACCTCGGCTGTCCGATAACTCCTTCGGTATAGGTTCCGCCCGAGGCCGGCGCAACTTTTGTGTTTTGGATGTAAAAATTAGCCACAAGAAAAGTTAATGACCCGAGAGCCAAAACAAAAAAAACCAAAAGCGTTATTTTCTCGCTCTTTTTGAGTACTTTAAATATTTGTTTCCATTGAGAAAACTTTGGAAATTTGGAAGTCTTCATTAAACTATAACGAGATTTAAAATGCCTAAAATAATAAATAAGGCGGCCGCAACTATTGTTGCGTAATAAATTTTCTTCTGAATCCCGCGTCTTGAAAAATAAAATTCTCCTCCTCCGCCGAAAGCAGAGCCCAGAGCGGCGCCTCTTTGCTGAAAAGCTATTAGGATAATTAAAATTATAGAAACGGCTATTTGAGCGTAAAACAAGATTTGATTCATGGTTTAATCTTCGTCTTTAATAATAAATTTTGAAACAATAATATTTGAAAATAAAATAATAATAGTTGTCCACAAAAGAGGCCAGAACCAAGGCACGGTTATTTCTTTAAATATAAAATCTAAAATCCAAATCATCGCCATATTTACTACGATACTGAAGAGTCCAAGGGTGATTATTCGCAGGGGCAGGGTGATGGCATTAACGACTGGTTTTACAAAAAAATTGATTAAACCCAATGTAATTCCCAAAAGCAGAATAATTTGCCACTGCGAAGTTAGCGCAACGCCAAAAAAATTTGAATTAGGGAATATGCTAATTTTAACCTCTGGAACGAATAACATCGCCAGCCAAATCCCTAAAATGGCAGTTATAATCTGCGAGAGAACCTTTTTCATTAAATATATAATACCAAATTAACAACTTATATTCAAGTATTGGCGACTTATTTCAACAAATATTTTTTTCTTAGTTTTTTGTGGTAGGCGATGGCGAATCTATGAGCTTCGTCGTCAAGGTTTATAATTAGGTCAAAAATTTCCTTCGGCAATGTTTTTAATAATATTGGTTTTTTAACGCCTTCAATAAAAAGTTCTTTATATTTTTTGGCAATTGATATCACTTTGATTTTTTTAGTTTTTAAGCTCTCATTTTTTGCTTTTATGCCAATATTTAATTGGGCAATTCCGCCGTCAATTAAAATTAATTCTGGCAGTTTCCATTCGGGATGTGAAAATCTTCTTTCTAAGGTTTCTTTAAGCATGGCAATATCATTTGGCTTTCCGGAAATTTTAATTTTAAATTTACGATATAAATTTTTATCAGGTTTGCTATTAACAAAAACAACCATAGAACCGGTAGCCTGCGTGCCCTGAATATTGGAAATGTCATAAGCCTCAATTCTTGATATATTTTTATTAATTCCGGTAATTCCTTTTAGAATCTTCTCTGTTTTATTCCAGCCACTCCCATCATCTGGCATATTTATTTTTTCAAATTCAATAACTCTTGTGTGACTCATTACTTGCCGCAAATTAGAAATTCTGTCTCTTGTTTTTGCCGCTTTTTCGAATTCTTTTTTGAAAGATAATTCTTTCATTTCTTTTTTAAGGGAATTCAAAACAGCATTTCTCTTTCCTTTTAAAATTAAAACTAATTTTTTAATATTTTTTTTGTATTCCGGTAAATTAGGATTAGGACCGGGGCAAAGGTCTAAGTGGCAATAAGCGCAATTATTTTTAGGATGATTTTTTGCGGTGTAGTAGGGGAAGGCTCTTCTTAAAAATCTCAATGTTTTTTTGAGCGCTGTCCCTTCCACAAATGGGCCCACATATTCGGCTTTTTCATTTTTTTGATGAGTAATATAAACTGTCGGTTTTTCTCCTTTCGTTATTGCCACATAAAAATAATTTTTATCATCTTTCCATATTACATTAAATTTTGGCTGATGCTTTTTAATTAAATTAGCCTCCAAAATCAATGCTTCAATTTCCGAACCAGTTTCCAAAAAACCGATTTTAGAAACTTTGTCTATAAATAAATTATCTCTATAACCGGGTTGTTGGAAATGATTTTTTACCCGATTTTTTATATTTATTGCCTTGCCAATATAAATAATTTCACTTTTTTCATAGAACAAATAAACCCCCGCTGTTTTTGGGAGTTGCTCTATTTTGTTTTTAATGATGATTTGCGGTTTATCCATATGTCTATTTAAAGCCAGAAAGCCCTTTTATTCAATAGGACGGTGGCATTCTTGAAAATTTTAAAAAATATCTGTATAATAAACCACTGCAAAATTATATCGCTACGCTAACTTATAAATGAAAAACGAGTTTATAAAAATCAGAGGGGCGAGAGTTCATAATCTAAAAAATATAGACTTGGACATTCCCAAAAACGAGCTGGTGATTATTACCGGTCTTTCCGGTTCTGGAAAATCGTCTTTGGCTTTTGATACCTTATATGCCGAAGGTCAAAGAAGATATGTTGAAAGTTTGTCGGCTTATGCAAGGCAGTTTTTGGGGGTGATGGACAAACCCGATGTGGATAAAATAGAAGGAATAAGCCCC